>JAFAVH010000040.1 GCA_019242655.1 Methylobacteriaceae bacterium | reverse complement strand
CGCGCCGTGCCGAGCTCTTTCGTCAGGTCGGCGACCTGCTGTTCGTTTGAACGCAGCCCTTCCGCCGAGACGATGCGGTTAGCGCTCTTGTAGGACTCGACTTTGTTCTCGGCAGCACGAATTTGCGTGTCGAGATCGGCGAGTTTCTGACGCACCCAGCGGCCGTCGGTTTCCGCCGCGCGCACGCGCGCGTCGATTTGATCCTCGTTGTAGGCATGCACGATCGCATTGGCGAGATTGGCGGCTTTCCCGCTGCTTGACGCGGTTGCCTGCACCTCGACCACATATGTCCGTTCGGGACGCTTTATGGCGATGTGTTCGCCGAGAGCGATGAGGTCGACAGACTCGCCCGCCGGCCGCGCCGGCTGTGTCAATCGCGACAGAAGACTGCGATTCTCGCCGTTGAAGTCAGGATCGTTTTCAAGGTGCTCGCTGTCGGCGACACGCTTCAAGACCGCCTGCGATGTGAGCAATTTCACCTGGCTGTCGATCGCGCTCGTGTCGGAAACGTAGCCCGGTTGCACGGGGTCGGCGCCAAGCCCGCGTCCGAGATGCGGATCGAGGAGAAGGACTGCCGACGCTGAGTACGCGCGCGGAGCGAAAGCATAATAGAGCACTCCCGCGGCAACGCAGCCGATCACGCTGAGGATGATGATCCAGCGGCGATGCCAAAGCACGCCGACGATGCTCGGCTCATCGGCTGCCGCGCGCGCCGGCGCGGCTTCCATCATGCGTCGAATCGGTTCACTATACGGCTCACGCGGGAAGATACTCATCCCCGCCTCCTCTCGATGACAATAAACGCTTCGATCGATCGCGTGACCGATCGTCCTTGCGCAGCACAAGCAAAATCAACGCTGTCAAAATAGCAAAACCTGTCGTCTTGCTGGAGATGCTCGTCGACGTGCTTGCAACTGCGAAGAAGAACAGGAACACGGTGGCCGCACCGCGGCCTGCCAACCGGACAATCGACATGACGAAGGCCGCAAGCCCGGCAATCAGCACTGCACTCATGATGAGACCGTAAGTCAGCGCAAATCCGACCCAGAAACTCTCGATGCCGAATTCGAGACCCTGCAGGCGCTGCCACGTCTTGACCACGGTCTGATCGGGCGCGAGCACAAGATCGCGCCAGGGGATTGGATCGAAGAGGCTCCACATGGTCAGGCGCGCGAGCGCGCTGCCTTCGTCGACCCTGAACCGTTCGGCGACGCGATCGAACAAACCGGTTTCGCCGATGATGGCGAGCGCGAACGCGATAAACGGCAAGATCAGCAAGACACCTGCGGCGGCGCGAAGGCCGAAGGCGCGGCCCTCGATCAGGCGGCGGGCGAGCGCGGTCAAACCGAGCAGAACGAGAAGGAACCCGCAGATAACGAGCGAGGCGCGGCCACCGAATGCGAACATGGCCAGAAGCGCCAGAATGCCGAGCCCGAGACGCAGACCGCTCCCGAGCCATGCCGCTCCGCGCGACGCCATGCAGATGAGAAAAGCACCCATCAGCATCGCGTTTTCAAGCGGATGTCCGAACAGCGCGGTCGCACGCCAGTCCGTGGCGAGGTCGGCGCGCCAGTCGAAAACGAGATCGGTGCGCGTCGGATCGGAGGTGACGCCTTCCGGGACCGAAATGTGGATGAGCCGCCATCCCGTCGAAACTTCGACAAGCGCGAGCAGCGCGTCGATCGCGAAAATGCCGACCAACATGAGTGCGAGAAGGCGCGCGATCCGCTCGTCGAGCCCTTCAAGCAAAAGGGTAAGGACGAGCGCGAGCAGGAACGTGTCGATGAGCGGCGTGACCGGCGAGCGGGAAACGACGACGACGTAGATCGACAGCAAGGTGAGTGCGGCGGCGTAAAGGAGAAGACCCGGTTGCAGCAGCAATAGCCGCTGCAGCGTGCGCCACGGATTGGCGGCCGCGCAGAGCCGGCAGGCCAGGGCTGCGAAGGCGAGATACGTTCCAGGGTGGATTTTGGCGAGGGCGCTGCCGCCGGCATTATCGTAATCGATCCCGTTGAGA
>JAFAVH010000304.1 GCA_019242655.1 Methylobacteriaceae bacterium | reverse complement strand
ATCCGAGTCGGTCAAAAGATCGGTGCTCATGCCGCTTTAACTCTCAGGAAGGGCAGGTCGGTCACGCCTGGCCGCACGCCAGCCTGCGTCAACAGGCAATGGACCTGGCCACGGTGATGCGTCTGATGATTGAAGACATGCACGATCGAGAGCCATTTCGGTGCGGTGATGTCGCGCTTCGCCGCGCCGGAATAATAGGTGAGGTCGCCCGCGAGCACCGCATCGTCGAGCGTGTCGGCCCACGCGACAATCCGTGTATCGAACGCAACGCGATCGCGCTTCAGCTCGTCCCAATCCGCGCGCAGACTTGTCGATTCCGCAATGCCGCCTTTCGGCCGCATCGTTCCCCAAAACCGCGCCATCCAAATCTCATCCGCCCAAAGCAGGTGATTGAGCGTTGCGTGAATCGAGCCAAAGAACGCGCCGCGATCCAGCCTGCGCGCGTCATCCGACAGCCGGTCCGCGCAGGAAAAAAGGTTCTCGTTCTGCCAGCTGTTGTAGCGCGCCATGCGCCTGACATAGCCGGTCCCGATCATGAGAGGTTCCCCTCCGATGCGGCCCGGCTCGTTACGCGGCTTTTGCCGGCAGCGCGCTTTTGACCTTTTCGACGATCGCCTTGAAGGCTTCCGGCTCGCGGATGGCAAGCTCGGAGAGAACCTTGCGGTCGATCTCGACGCCGGCGTGTGTCAGCCCGGCGATGAAACGCGAATATGTCAGCCCGAATTCACGCACGGCCGCATTGAGACGCTGAATCCACAGCGCGCGGAAGACGCGCTTCTTTGCCTTGCGGTCGCGCGTTGCATATTGCATCGAGCGATCGACGGCGGCCTTCGCCGCGCGGATCGTGTTCTTGCGGCGGCCGTAGAAGCCCTTCGCTTGTTTCAGTGTCTTCTTGTGCTTGGCGTGCGCTGTGACGCCGCGTTTGACGCGAGCCATTGAAAATCTCCCGGATCAGTAGAGGTAAACGTCAGCCGTTCGGCAGAAAGTATTTCTTCACGTTGTCGCCGTCGCTCTTGAAGAGCACGTTGGTGCCGCGAAGATTGCGTATCTGCTTGCTCGTCCGCTTGATCATGCCATGGCGCTTGCCGCGCTGGGCATAGAGGACCTTGCCTGTCCCGGTGATTTTGAAGCGCTTTTTGGCGCCCGATTTCGTTTTCATCTTGGGCATTTTGCTCTCCAACGGGCGCGGCAGCGCCCTCGTTATTGCTTCATGGCCGATCGAAATCGGACCTCAAGGAGCGGGAAAAACCGCCACGGCAGCCCTACCGGCCGGGCGGTTTGGCGGCTCTATAGGCCAGGAGGCGGGCCAAAGGCAAGTTTCCACAAGCTTGGGCGGGACCGCAAGGCAACCTGTGCCGTGCCAGCGAATTAAACTCGCGAGGCTCCCGCCGGGTATCGAGGTCGAACCGAATGGCCGACACACCGTCCTCCGGACACCACCATAGTCCTCACGGGGCAAGCGTGCTGCCGCGCGTGCAGGTCGACAGCTACAATCTCGAGCTCAGGTCCAAGGACGGCTTTATCGGCGACCGCGCCTCCAAGCGCGCCTTCGCCGAAATTCTCGAGGACTGGCGCGAGAAATTCCGCCGCATCGACGAGGATCCGCTCGGCGACGAGGAGGTCGTGTCGAAGAAAAAGCTCGACGAAGCTCTCCTCAGCGGCGATCCGGAAGCCGCCGGGGTCGTCCACGGCGCGATCGAGGATTTTGCCCAAGAGTTCGCCGCCGTCACCCGGCGCTTCCTGCGCACCAAGGAATGGTCGGACACCCAGAAGATCGCGGTCGGCGGCGGCTTCCGCAACAGCCGCATCGGCGAGGTCGCGATCGGCCGCGCCGCCGTCCTGTTGAAGGCGGACGGCATCGCGATCGATCTCGTGCCGATCAAGCACCATCCCGACGAGGCGGGGCTGATCGGGTCGGTGCAATTGCTGCCATCGTGGGCGTTGTCGGGCCATGACGGCCTGCTTGCCGTCGATATCGGCGGCACCAACATCCGTGCCGGCATCGTGCTGACCCAGCTTGCCAAAGCGCGCGATCTCTCCGCAGCCAAAGTTTGGAAGAGCGATCTCTGGCGTCACCGCGACGATACGCCGACGCGCGACGAGGCGATCGACCGCCTCAACAAGATGCTGCAGAAGCTGCTCGACGCCGCGGAGGACGAGAAACTGAAAATCGCGCCGGTGATCGGCATCGGCTGTCCCGGCGTGATCGACGCCGACGGCACAATCGACAGAGGCGGGCAAAATCTACCCGGCGGCGATTGGGAAGGCAAAAAATTCAACCTGCCGAAGGAGATCGTCGCGTCGATCCCGACGATCAGCGATCACGACACGCATGTGATCATCCACAACGACGCCGTCGTGCAAGGCCTGAGCCAGGTGCCGTTCATGAGCGACGTCGAGCGCTGGGGCGTTTTGACGATCGGCACCGGCCTCGGCAATGCGCGCTTCACCAACATCGCCGCACGCAGCGCCGAGAAGGAAGAGAACGATAAGAAGGACAAGGCGAAGAGCGACAAAGGAACCGGCGACAAGGGAAATGGTAACAAGGCCAAGAAGAAGAAAAAGGACAAGGAGAAGGACAAGGAAAAAGAGAAGGTGTGAGAAAACCGGCGAGCTGGCGGCAATTACCCCGGCGCTCCACTGAGCTCGCAACTTCGCTTCGTCAGAGCATCATTCGAAAAATCCGACGACGTCCTGGATGAGCGATAACGTCGCGGCGTAGTGAACATAAAGCCAGAATGCGGATATCAGGAACACGTTCGTCAGCAACGATGCGACAAGCGCGATGCGTAGCATTCGAAGGGAGGTCATGTTCGGCCTCCGCTGTCACCGCTTATTAAAGTGCGCGGCCCCTGTCAGGCGTGAAGCCACGCCGTGCTTGCGATCAACCATTCGCTTTCTTGGCGGCCCGATGATGGCCGATGGCGCATCCCGCTGCGGCGCCAATCTTACCGTGACCCGCCATCTTGCCTGCAATGCCGCCGACGATTGCGCCTTTGATGCAGCCTTTTGCCTCGGCCATTCCGGCAAAAGCCAAGCAGGATGCGAGGATGGTAGAACATAGAACAAGCTTCTTCATCGATTTTCCTCCCGATGGATCGGGGAACGGAAGTTAGTCTTTGTGGTTCCGAAGCCGCCGAACGGGTGGGCCGCGCCTTTTATCTCCGCCGCTGTAGAATCATCGTCGACAGCGGCGGCAGTTTCAGATTGAGCGACCAAGGATGGCCGTGGCTCGGCTCATCCGCGGTGTGCATCGGCGGCAACCGCTCGGGGCTCGTGCCGCCATATTGCGCGGCATCGGTGTTGATGATCGCGTCCCATGCGCCCGGCTGCGGTGCGCCGACGCGATAATTGTCGCGCGGCACCGGCGTAAAATTCGAGATCACCACGACGACATCGTCCGGGCCGTCACCAAAGCGCGCAAAGGCAAGCACGCTGTTGTCGCGATCGTCGCCGATGAGCCAACGGAAGCCTGAATCTTCGCAATCGCGCTGATGCAGTGCCGGAATCTTGAGATAGGCGTGATTCAGATCGCGGATCAGCGTCTGCACGCCCTTGTGATTGCCGTCGGCAAGCAAATGCCAGTCGAGACTGCGATCATGATTCCATTCGCGTTCCTGGCCGAATTCGCCGCCCATGAACAAAAGCTTCTTGCCGGGATGTCCCCACATGAAGCCGAAATAAGCACGTAGATTAGCAAAGCGCTGCCAGCGGTCGCCCGGCATGCGTCCGAGCAGCGAACCCTTACCGTGCACGACTTCGTCGTGACTCAGCGGCAGAATGAAATTCTCGCTGAACGCATAGACCATGCCGAACGTCATATCATGATGATGATGGCGGCGATGGATCGGCTCCTTCGACATGTAGCGGAGCGTGTCGTGCATCCAACCCATGTTCCATTTGAAGCCGAAGCCGAGCCCGCCGGCATAAGTCGGTTGCGAGACGCCGGGCCACGCCGTCGATTCCTCGGCGACGGTGAACACGCCGGGCTTCGTCTGATAGGCGACCTCGTTCATGCGGCGCAGGAAATCGATCGCCTCGAGATTCTCGTTGCCGCCGTAACGGTTCGGCACCCATTCGCCCGGCCGGCGCGAATAATCGAGATAAAGCATCGAGGCGACGGCATCGACGCGTAATCCGTCGAGGTGATATTGATCGAGCCAGAAGCGCGCATTCGAGACGAGAAACGCCATCACCTCGCGGCGTCCGAGATTGTAGATGTGCGTGCCCCAATCCTGATGAAATCCCTGGCGCGGATCGGCATGTTCGTAGAGATGCGTGCCGTCGAAGCGCGCAAGCCCATGCGGATCGTTGGGAAAATGCGCGGGCACCCAATCGAGCAGGATGCCGATCCCGGCATCGTGCGCGCTCTCGACGAAATCGCCGAATTCCTCCGGCGTGCCGAACCGGCAGGTCGGCGCATATAGCGAGATCGGCTGATAACCCCAGGAGCCGTCGAACGGATATTCGGTGATCGGCAAAAGCTCGATATGCGTGAAGCCGAGATCGCGCACATATGGGATCAGCCGCTCGCCGAATTCCTTGTAGGAGAGATAGCGGTTGCCCTCCTCGGGAACGCGCGCCCATGAGCCGAGATGGCATTCGTAAATCGAGATCGGCCGTTTGCGCGGTTGCATTGCGCCGCGCGTCTCGATCCAGTTGTCGTCGTGCCACTTCGCTTTCGGCAGGCCGTGCAGGACGGACGCGGTCGCCGGCGGGTGCTCGGCGCGGAACGCCACAGGATCGGCCTTCAGCGGCAGGGCGCGCCCGGAATGATCGCGCATCTCGTATTTGTAACGCTGGCCCTGCGGCAGTTCGGGAACGAAGAGTTCCCAGATGCCGGTCTCGTGACGCAGCCGCATCGGATGGCGGCGGCCGTCCCAGATGTTGAAATCACCGACGACACTGACGTTATGCGCATTGGGCGCCCAAACGACGAACCGGGCGCCGACGACATTGCCGTGCTCGACCATGTGCGCGCCGAAAATATTGTAGAAGCGCGATGTTCCGACGTCGTCGATGGCGGAGAAATCGTCGGACGTAAGCACCGGTCCGAAC
Source organism: Methylobacteriaceae bacterium (assembly GCA_019242655.1). GTDB lineage: Bacteria > Pseudomonadota > Alphaproteobacteria > Rhizobiales > Beijerinckiaceae > JAFASC01. The sequence continues at coordinate 7,376 of JAFAVH010000304.1, read as the reverse complement.
GAATAAGGGTCCCAATCGACCCGCGTCTCGCGCGGCCAGGTGATTTCGAGCTTGTAATGAGGCCGGTGCACCGAGCTAACCCGGCCGCAGAAGAAGCCCGAGGGATCGACGAGCTTCAATTCGCAGAGGACGTCGCCGCCCTCGACCGCCAGAGCGCGCACGGATGCGGCGCCCGGCAGCATGACGCGAATCTCATAGAGATCGTGACCGACACGATGCGGTCCCAGCACCGAGAAGGGATCGCCGTGCGTGGCTCCGACAATGGCCGCGATCGCGCCCGGATGGACCGCGAAAGGCGGCTCTTCCGCGCGCTTTGCCGGAGCCTTCACGTCTAGCCCGAGCTTGGCTGGTTTATTCATGTGCGCGATCCCTGGCCGATTATGTCGAGAACGCCCGCGACAGGGATGTCGATCCAATCGGGCCGATGACTTGCCTCATATTCGATCTCATACAGAGCCTTGCGGAGCAGGTGGAGATTGAGGAGACCGCGCCGCGTCGGCTCGTCCTCGACGAAGACCGGCGTGCCGCGCGTGCCCTCTTCATACGCCGTCCTGAAGGCATCCGACACCAGCGTCTGCCAAAGCCGGGCGATTTCGGCGGTGCGCTTTGAAGACGCGCCAAGGCGCTCGTCGGCCCGGGCGGCAGTCGCTGCAGCATAGGCATAGGACCGCAACATCCCCGCGACATCGGCCGCGGGCGAGGCCTTCATCCGCCGCTCGTCCAGCGAACGCAACGGCTCGCCTTCGAAATCGACGATCATCACGTCGTCGCGCGCAATAAGCACCTGTCCGAGGTGCAGATCGCCGTGAATGCGGGTCTTGACGGCGCCGACCGGCGTCAGGATCGCCGCTTCGATCGCCGCCTCGATATTGTCGCGGCTGCCGAGGAAGGTCTTGGCGAGCGCGGCGCGTTCGCCCTCGAGACCGGAACTTACGCGCTCGACCGCTTTGTAGGCGCGTTTGGCGAGGCTCCGTGCCTCGTTGGCGACAGCATCCAAGTCCGCACGGGTCAGCGGTTCACTGACAAAGGCCGGATCGTCGGTCGGGACGGCAAGCGCGATGTGCATCTCCGCGATACGGCGCGCAATCGTGCGCACATAATGCAGATCGATGCTCACCTCGTCCTCGATGCGTGTTGCCTCACTTTGCGGCAGCAGGCTCAAGCGCTCGATTTCGCGGCCGAGCGATTCTAGGGTCCAGGCCCAGGCGTCGCCCTGGTTGCGCACGAATTGCTGCAAGACCGCGAGAGCGGTTCGCGTGCCGTCCGCGCTGACATGCTCGGCGATGCCGTATAGCGCCGGCGTGTTCGCGTAGCCCGCGACTTCGGTCAGGAAGCGGCCGATCTCGATTTCCGGATTGATGCCTTCGCGGAGACGCCGGTAGATTTTCAGCACCATCCGGTCGGCGATGTTGAAGGATGTGTTGCTTTGTTCGGCGCCAAGCCGCTGAACCGTGCCCTCCTGGATTTCGGCTTCGTTCTGATCTGCGAGCGCTTTCGTCGTCGTGAAGACGATGTCGCCTTCGCTCGCTTTCAGCCGCTCGCCCTTGCGCATCAGCGACAGCATGGTGAGCGCGAAGTTCGGATCGCCTTCGGCATCGAGCACGATGCCGACACGGGCGCCGCGCCGTACCCGGGCGACAGCGTAGGGCGAGCTCGCATCCTCCTCGCCCTCTTCGGCCAAAGCGAGCGGCAGAAAATAGTGCTGCACGTCGCCGCCTTCGATCGCCGCTGCGACAATCGGCAGGAGAAAGGCACGCTCTTGCCCTTCGTTGCGGCGCGCGGCGACACACGCGAGACGCACGTCGTCGAGTTCGCGGCCGCGCCCTGCGAACCAGCGCCGCCCGGTGAGAAAGGCCGGCACGATCGTGCGCTCGAAGGCGATTTTCTCGCGGCCCTCGAGCAATCTCTCGAGCGGACCGGTGAGGACGAGAGTGAACAATTCCGGCGCGGCTTTCGGTCCGAAACGCTCTGCTTCGACCTTTGCCTCCAGCTTGAACCAGAAGAATCCGTAGGAAGGTAATGTCAAAAGATAAGGAAGCTGCCCGATCGGCGGGAAAATGCTGCCGGCGGTCAGTTCCGTCGGGATGGCGCCGCGAAACTCGCTGAGATCGAGTTCGACGGCTTGCGGCGCGCGCGACACGTTGACGACGCATAAGAGCCGGTCGTCGTCCCATTCGCGCAAATAAGCGAGCACTTTGCGATTGGATGGGTAGAGAAAGCGCAACGTGCCGCGCCCAAACGCCGGATGCGCGCGGCGCACCGAGATCATCCGCCGCATCCAGTTGAGCAGGCTCGACGGATTGGCGAGCTGCGCTTCGACGTTGACGCCGGAAAATCCGTAGATCGGGTCCTGAATGGCCGGCAGGAACAAGCGCTGCGGATCGGCGCGGCTGAAGCCGCCATTGCGGTCGGGCGACCATTGCATCGGCGTGCGGACGCCATCGCGATCGCCGAGATAGATGTTGTCGCCCATGCCGATCTCGTCGCCGTAATAAAGGACCGGCGTTCCCGGCATCGAGAACAGCATGGAATTCAGGAGCTCGATCTTGCGCCGGTCGTTTTCGAGCAGCGGCGCAAGACGCCGGCGGATACCGAGATTGATCCGCATGCGCCGGTCGACGGCGTAAAAAGACCAGAGATAATCGCGTTCCTTGTCGGTGACCATTTCGAGCGTCAGCTCGTCGTGGTTGCGCAGGAAGATCGCCCATTGCGTGCCTTCCGGAATTTCCGGCGTCTGCCGCATGATGTCGGTGACCGGGTGCCGGTCTTCCTGCGCGAGCGCCATGTACATGCGCGGCATCAGCGGGAAGTGGAACGCCATGTGACATTCATCGCCGTCGCCGAAATATTGCGCCGTCTCCTCCGGCCATTGATTGGCCTCCGCAAGCAGCATGCGGTCGGTGTATTTCTCGTCGAGTGCGGCGCGAATCTTCTTGATGATGACGTGCGTCTCGGGGAGGTTTTCGCAATTCGTTCCGTCGCGCTCCATCAGATAGGGGATGGCATCGAGCCGCATCCCGTCGACCCCCATGTCGAACCAGGCGTGCATCGTGTCGATGACCGCGGCAAGCACGCGCGGATTCTCGAAATTCAGATCGGGCTGATGGCTGTAGAAGCGATGCCAGAAAAACGCCTTGGCCTCTTCGTCCCAAGTCCAATTCGATTTTTCCGTATCGAGAAAGATGATCCGGGCGTCGCGATAAAGCTCGTCCTTGTCCGACCAGACATAGAAGTCGCGCACGCTCGATCCCGGCCGCGCCTTTCGCGCGCGCTGGAACCACGGATGCTGATCGGACGTGTGATTGATGACGAGCTCGGTGATGACCCTGAGATCGCGCTCGTGCGCTTCGCGCACAAAGCGGCGGAAATCGCGCAGATTGCCGTAGCTCGGATTGATGCCGCGATAATCGGCGATGTCGTAGCCATCATCCTTCAAGGGAGATGGATAGAACGGCATCAGCCAGATCGCTGTCGCGCCCAGCTCCTTGACGTAATCGAGTTTGCGCGTCAGCCCTTCGAAGTCGCCAATGCCGTCATTGTCGGAATCGAAAAACGATTTGACATGGAGCTGATAGATGATGGCGTCGCGGTACCATTGCGGCTCGCCGCGATTGATCATGGGCCGGCCTCGGCGCTTGGGGGAACAAGACGCCAAATAATGACGGAGCGCTCCGCCGGATCAAGTGCGATCGTGTGACTTTTACCGTGCAACATGAAGTGATAGCCGTTGAGAAGATCGACGACCGCAACCGACCCGCTATCGGGCAGACCGAACTCCCAGAGCGGAATTTCGTAGGCGCAATCCTGCCTTGTGCGCGGATCAAGGTTGACCATGACCACGATCGCGCTTGAACGATCGGGCGCAAGCCGGGCGAAGGCGACGATCGCATCGTTCCAGGCGTTGAGGAACAGCGTGCCGCGCACGTCGTGCAAGACGGGATGCTCGCGCCGGATGCGGTTCAGCGCGCGGATGTGATCCTTGATGTTTCCCGGCGACTCGAAATCGCGGAGCCTGATCTCGTACTTCTCCGAATCGAGATATTCTTCGCGGCCGGGCAGCGGCTCGGATTCGCAAATCTCGAAGCCGTTATACATGCCCCAATTTCCGGCGAGCATCGCCGCAAGAGTCGAGCGCACGATGAAGCCCGCCCGTCCGCTCGTTTGCAGATAAAGCGGATTGATGTCGGGCGTGTTGACGAAAAAGTTCGGCCGGTAATATTCGGCCATCTCGCCCTGCAGCTCGTTGATATATTCGGTGATGTTCCACTTCTCGTCGCGCCAGGTGAAATACGTATAAGATTGCTGGAAGCCGATCTTGGCGAGTTTGCGCATCATGCTCGGCCGCGTGAACGCTTCGGCAAGGAAGATCACATCGGGATGTTGGCGGTTGACGTCCTCGATCATCCAACGCCAGAACGGGATCGGTTTGGTGTGCGGGTTATCGACGCGGAAAATCTTGATGCCCTTGCCGACCCAGAAGAGCACGACGTCGCGCAACGCGATCCATAGCGAAGGAAAAGACTTGCCGTAGAAATGGACGTTGACGATGTCTTCGTATTTTTTCGGCGGGTTCTCGGCGTAAGCGATCGTGCCGTCCTTCTTCCATTCGAACCATTCCGGATGCTCTTTGATCCAAGGGTGATCCGGCGAGCACTGGATTGCAAAGTCGAGCGCGATTTCGAGGTCATGCGCACGCGCGGCTTCGATGAGACGCAGGAAGTCGTCCATCGTGCCAAGCTCGGGATGCAGCGCGTCGTGACCGCCCTCCTCCGAGCCGATCGCGTAAACGCTGCCAGGATCGGCAGGACTGGCGGAGAGCGCATTGTTGCGGCCCTTCCGGTTCGTCTTGCCGATCGGATGGATCGGCGGAAAATAAAGCACGTCGAAGCCGAGATCGCGGATGTATGGCAGACGCGCGATCACGCCGTTGAACGTGCCGTGCTGACGCGGGCTCGGCGTCTGCGAGCGTGGGAAAAGCTCGTACCAGGCGGAGAACGCCGCCGCTTTGCGGTCGGCGATGACCACAAGCTCGCGTGCATAGCGCGAAACATTGTCGCGCCGTCCGTGATTGCTCATGAAAGCAAGGACGCGCGGCTCGAGCAGGAAGGTCGCGCGATCGGCCGTGCCGTTTTCCGCGGCCGCGATGATCGCATCGCGCGCGCCGACCGCCGTGCGGGTGCGCGGTTCGGTCTCGCGGATGAGGTCGAGCCCGTGCTCGAGATCGAGACTCAGGTCCTGGCCAGCATCGCGTTTCTTCTCGAGTCCGGCATGCCAGCTCGCAAACGGATCGCGCCACGCCTCGATCGTGTAAAGATAGCGCGCATTTTCTTCGAGCGGAAACGAGCCCGCCCAGCGGTCATTCTCGACGAAAATCATGCGCGTCCGGCGCCACTCGGTTTCGCGCTCGGGCCGGTACAGGAGATCGACAGCGATCTTGTCGTGACCGTCGGAAAAGACAGTCGCTTCGACGTCCAGCGTGTCGCCGACAATTCTTTTGATTGGCGTGTCGCCGCAATCGATCATCGGGCTTACCGCTTCGATGGCGACGCGCCCTTCCGCAATCTGCGGCGATACGCCTAGATCCCGCGCACGCGGTGCGCGGGCATTCGATGGTGGTGTCATACCCCAATCCTTGCGACGGCGAACGGCAGGTCGGAGAGGAGTTCCGAAGCGGCAACGTCTCCGCTGGAAATAAATGCCGATCCCGTCAGGAGGTTGCGCCAGCGGCCCTCCGGCACGGCAAGCCGCGTGTCGCGCCATCCGCTCTCGCCCAAGGGAAAGTCAAGCTCGATGAGCCGCCGATGCAACAGGCGCGGCACTGCGACGATCAGCGCCTCGTCTCGGCGCTGCCGTTTGAAGGCGACGAGCCGCGCCGCTTCCGCGCCGCGCAGCCCCAGAGGCTCGAATGTACCGTCGCTGTAAAGCTCCGGCGATTTTGCCCGGTCTGCGAGCAGGATGGCGATCAGGCGCTGCTTGATCCGCCCGTCCGGCCAGGATCGGATGAGGTCTGCGAGATCGCCGCCGCTGGAGACCGCCGCTTCGCGCGCGGCATAATCGACGGGGCGGCGATTGTCGGGATCGACCAGAGAAAAATCCCAGAATTCGGTGCCCTGGTAAAAGTCGGGCACGCCCGGAAGCGTGCTTTTGAGGATGGTGCGCGTAAGCCCATTGAGCATGCCGCGTGCTGAAAGGTCATGCGCGAACGGAACGATCGCGGCCCACGGTGCGCCGGCGGGATCGAGCAGCAGCGCGATGAAATTCCGCGCGCGTTCTTCGTAAGCTTCATCCGGGTTGGTCCAGGACGTGTGACGCTTTGATTCGCGCAGTGCCTTTTGCACATATGTGCGCAGACGCTCGCGGAAGCTTTCGATGAGTGCAGGATCGGGCTTGCTGTGGATCGCCTCGAGCGGCAGCGCGCCGATCAAAGATTGCAGCAGCATGTAGCGGTCGTTGGAGTCGATCGTTTCGCGATCGCTGAACCGCTCGAGCACCGCGCGCTCTACCGTTTCGATGAGCCGTGCCCAGGCTTCCGGCATTTCGGAGAGCGCGAGCAGGCGCCCGCGCGCATCTTCGCCGCGCTTCGTGTCGTGCGTGGCAGTCGCGATCAGCGCGTTCTTCTGGCGCTCGTAGCGATCCTGCTGCGCCGCGTAGAATGCATTGAGATCGATGCCGAAAGCTGCCGGATCACCGCCGACCTCGTTCAGGACGAGAAACCGCACTTCGCGATAGAACAACGTGTCTTCGAGGCTTTTAGCCATGACCGGCCCGGTCAATTGCTGGAACCGGCGGCGGAAGCGCGCGATGAGGCTTCGGTTTGGACGCGACGGTGCGGCGGCGCCATCAAGCAGCACACCGGCGATCATGTCGTGCACGGCGGAATCGGGAAGGCGGCTCTTCGCTTTCGCCTCAGCGACGCTCGCCTGAAGAATCTCGACGTCTTCCGCGTCCGCCGCGCGGCGGTCGGTCAAATAGGTCCGGTAGACTGGGAAGGCCGCGACGATTTCACTCAATGCCGTGCGAATCGCGTTGACCGTCGCATCGCGCGTGCGGCGGTCGGAATCGGCGATGCGCTTGGCATCGGACACGAGCCCCTCGAGCTCGCTCGCAAAGCTTATCTCGAGGATTTCGAGCTTGGCGCGCCGCAGCGCTTCGTGGAAGTCCTCACCGCGCCCGGTGCAGACGCGGTATAGGCGATCGAACGGTCCTTTGGCGTTGCGATCGACGAGAATGCCGTCGAGCAAGGTCAGCGCGTCGTAGCCCGTCGTGCCGGCGATCGGCCAATCGCGGAGGCGTTCGCGGGGTTCGAGAATCTTTTCGACAACGATGTAAAAACCGGGCCCGACCGCGCCTTGCAGTTCCTCGACGTAACCTTCGGA
>JAFAVH010000103.1 GCA_019242655.1 Methylobacteriaceae bacterium | reverse complement strand
GCATCGCTTCGCGGACGTGCGAGAGCCATACCTCTTTCACGAATGGATCGACGTACGCCAAGGGATCGCCGAAACAGTCGGGATAAGTCAGCGCGAGCGCTGTAAGGGTGACCAAGCCAGTGGCGCTTACCGCGATGGCGCGCATCTCCGCGGTGCGCCAGCGCGGCAAACCGAGCGCAAGGCCGGCAAATGCAGCGGCGCCGGTTAGTCCGCCGATCATATGCGCGGCTGAAAACGCGTCGCATGCGCCAATTAAATAGCGTGACGGCGGCACGGTAGCCGCGAAGAAAACGGCGAGACCGAGCGCGAGGCCGCACGCGAGCCAGAGCAGCATCGCGCGCATGCCGTCGCCGTAGAACACGAAGGCAAGCGCAATCGCCGCATAGAGCACCGCAAAGAACGGCAGGTTCTCGATACTGATCGCCAGCGACAAAGCGGTGAGCATACCGGCAATCGCGGCGAGCCGCGCCCGCGACTGATCCACAGCAGCGAGGCTCGCACCGACAACGAATACGAGCAGCATGATTTGCGGCGCGTGATGATCGATGCGGCCGGGCTGAAACTGCCCAAACATGACGCCAGACAAGAATCCGAGTGCGATGGCAGGAACGCGCGCGCGTGGGCCGATCAGCAATCCGCCGCACCACGCAAGCCCGGCATACAAGCCTGCCTGCAGTGCCAACGGAAAGGCGAGACGCGCAAGACGCTCCGCCGCCTCAGGTGTTGCGAACAGCCGAAAGAAGCTGATCAATCCGACGAGCGGCACGTCGACAACCCGCGACCAATGAATGAGCAATCCTTCCGGCGGATTAAGCCGGTGCACGACCATGTCGAACCATGGCTGGCCGGCCATGAGGTCGCGCACTTGCACCATCCGCATCGCATCGTCGGTGTCGATGAAGGCGCCGGTCTGCCAGACCGCCAGAACGCGCGGCCATGTCAGCACGAGCCCGAGCGCCAGCGCTGCCGCGATGGCCAGCGGAACGGGTGATGCCGGCGTGGCTGCCGTCCGCGAACGCGCAGCAAATCCGAGGGAAGCGTCTGTCGTAAGCATCGGCACCTGAGGTTGGGCACGGAAGGCCGTTCACCCGATCTCAACCATTCCCTGAAAGCTTTGAATGTCCGGTTACCGCCGCCTCCGAAAGCTTGATGAGAACTCCGCTCCAACCTTCGCGCGGCGCCGCTTCTCCTGCCGGGCAAGAATCGCCGCCTCCAATACCGTTCGATCCGGCCGGGGTCATGGCGGAGCTGCAGCTCGCTGCGCCACATGCCCGGCTGCCCGACGCCACGGCGGCTGAGACGGCTGAACCGTTCCCGCGCACGCGCATCGCCGTGCTTATCCCCTGCCACAACGAAGCGGCGACGATCGGGAAGGTCGTGCGCGATTTCCGCGCCGCGCTGCCGCAGGCGCGCATCGCCGTGTTCGACAATGCCTCGCGTGACGACACGGTAGCCGAAGCAAGCGCCGCCGGTGCCGAAGTCTTTCGCGAGCGCCGCCGTGGCAAGGGAAACGTCGTGCGCCGCATGTTCGCGGAGATTTCCGCCGACGTGTACGTGATGGCGGATGGCGACGGCACGTACGATGCGTCTGCTGCGCCGCAGCTCGTTGCGATGATCGTCAACGATCGCGCCGATATGGCGATCGGCGTGCGCGCGCATGTACATGCAAATGCGCATCGCGCTGGCCACGCATTCGGCAATCGAATGTTCAACCGGCTCTATGGCGCGCTTTTCGGATATGCTTTCGGCGACATCTTCTCGGGTTATCGCGCGTTTTCGCGGCGCTTCGTCAAAAGCTTTCCGGCGCTTTCCTCGGGTTTCGAAATTGAAACGGAATTGTCCGTGCATGCGACGCAACTGCGTCTGCCGATCGGCGAAATCGTTCTGCCCTACGGCAAGCGGCCGGAGGGCTCTGCCTCGAAACTGCGAAGCATCAGCGACGGCTGGCGCATCCTGCGCACATTCGCCTACCTCTTGAAAGAAACGCGGCCGGCACTTTTTTTTGGGTTGCCTGGGGTGGCGTTTTCGTTCGCTGCCCTTTTGCTGGCGCTGCCACTGATCGAGACCTACCTCGCAACCGGCCTCGTGCCCCGGCTTCCCACCGCGATCTTATGCACGGGTCTCGTCATTCTTGCCTGCATGAGCGCGACCTGCGGTCTCATCCTCGACTCGCTGGCGCGTTTTCGCGTCGAGCAGAAGCGCATGCTCTACCTTGCGCTGACCCGCGAGGGGTAAGCGCTTTCCGCGTCAGTGCAGGGCCGCGGTCGGCTGAATGGCGGCAAATTCCGACGCCGCATGAAGCACGTTGTTTATGACTTCGTTCGGCTGCCAGGGCTTCGAAATGAATCGCGCATTGCGAGGCAGCTCCTCGGGTCCCCTCTCGTAAAAGCCGGACATGACGATGACCTTGATCCACGGCCAGGTGCTTTGTGTGAGCCGTGCGAGATCGATTCCGTTCATCTCGCCGGGCATACGTACGTCGGTCAGGAGAACGGCGACCATGTGGCCGCGCCTGCTCAGCATTTCCAAGGCCTCGTCGCCGTTCGTCGCTTCGAGGATCGAAAGACCGGCGCCGCTCAGCAGCTCCGAGACAGTTTCCCGGATCAGCGGTTCGTCGTCGACGATGAGAACGGCGGAACTCTTCACGATCCCTCAAACGTTTGAGCGCGTATTTCGCCGCAAATTTTCAACCTTCGTGGTGAAAGAACACTTAAAGACTTGGAATTCTCACCCGCCGAACAGCTTTTCGAAAAACCCTTGCTCGCGCGGGGGGTATCCGCGCGGACCAGGCGCGTCGCCGGGGATGTCTTCTGGCGGCAGCAACGCGTCACGGCGGCGCGTACTCGGAACGGAGGCCGTCGGCAAGGGATACCGCGCAGCGGCTTCCGCCGCCTGATTGAGGTTCGTCGGCGGCGCAGTGTAATCCGCATTCGCTTGCGGACGCGCATTCGCGGCAACCGGTACGGGAGGCGTGTCGCGACCGGGTGAGCCGGGCAGCAGCGAGCGCAGAATGTCCAGTCCCGGTGGTGCGGCGGGCGGCAGCGGCGTTGTGCGCCACGTCCCTGACGGAAGCGCTGCGACCGGCACGCCTTTGTGCACGTCACGCATCAGCCGGCTCCAGATATCGACGGGCAGATTGCCGCCGGAGGCGTGCTTCGTCGGAGAATTGTCGTCGTTGCCGAGCCAAACGCCGGCGACGAGATGGCTCGTGTAACCGACGAACCAGGCGTCGCGGAAATCCTGGCTCGTGCCGGTTTTGCCCGCCGCCTGCCAACCCGGCAACTCGGCCTTGCGCGCCGTGCCCGTAAGCAGCGTCTCCTGCATCATCGTGTTCATCATCGCCACATATTGCGGCTCGACGAGGCGGCCATTCGAAGAGCCCTTGCGTTGATAGAGGAGCTTGCCGTCGGCAGTGCGTACCTTCAGGATGATGTGCGGCTGCACGCCGACACCGCCATTTGCAAACGGCGCATATGCCGTGACGAGTTCGAGCGGCGTCACTTCCGACGTGCCGAGCGCGATCGAGGCGTTCGCCTGCAAGTCGGAGGAAATGCCGAGCCGATGCGCGGTCTTGGCGACCGCCTTCGGGCCGACTTCGAGTCCAAGCCGCACCGCAACCGTGTTGAGCGACAGCGCAAGGCCCTTGGTGAGCGTCACCGGTCCGAAATATTCGCGCGAATAGTTTTCCGGCTGCCAGCCTTTGAGGTTGATCGGGCCGTCCTCGCGCACGGTGTCGGGCGTCAGGCCCGCTTCGAGCGCGGTAAGATAGACGAACGGCTTGAACGCCGAGCCGGGCTGCCGCTTCGCCGAGACGGCGCGGTTGAACTGGCTTTCCGCATAGTTGCGGCCGCCGACGAGCGCGCGGATCGAACCGTCGAGATCGAGCGCAACGACGGCGCCCTGCGTGACGCCGAACTTCTGCCCCTTCTTGTCGAGCTCTTCGGTCAGCGCTTTTTCGGCCGCGCTCTGTATCGCAGGATCGAGCGTTGTCGAGACGACGATGTCTTGATCGATTGCGCCGACGCTGTCGTCGAGCGCGTCCATGATGTAATCGGCGGCGTAGTTCATCGATCCTGCGCTTTGGTCGTGCACCGCATGGGCGGGGTTGGCGAGCGCGATCTGCGCCATCTTTTCGGTGACGAAGCCTGCCTGCGCCATCGCGGTGACGACCTGCGCGGCGCGCTCCGTCGCGGCATCGGGATTGCGGTTCGGCGCGAGCTTCGTCGGCGCTTTCATCAAGCCGGCAAGCATCGCGCTTTCGGAGAGCGTGATGTTGCGCGCGCTATGGCCGAAATAGCGGTTTGCGGCGGCCTCGATTCCGTACGCGCCGGAGCCGAAATAAACGCGGTTCAGATACAGTTCGAGAATCTGCTCCTTC
>JAFAVH010000015.1 GCA_019242655.1 Methylobacteriaceae bacterium | reverse complement strand
GCTGCGATAAGCGGAGCGTGCCGGGCGGCGCTATCCGGAGCGCTCGGGAGGCGCGCCCGATGCTCGACAAGACCGTGTCGTCGCTGGCAGACGCCGTGTCCGGCGTTTTCGACGGCGCGACGCTGTTGATCAGCGGCTTCGGCGGCTCCGGCATTCCGACCGATCTCCTCCGCGCCCTTGTGGATCAGGGTGCGCGGGACCTCACGATCGTCAACAACAATGCCGGCAACGGGCCGCTCGGCTTGAGCGAGCTGATCGCAGCGGGACGCGTGCGCAAGGTCATCTGCTCGTATGCGCGCTCGGCCAATCCGAAGAACCCAAGCTCGGCGGTCTTTGCCGAATGGTACCGGGCCGGCAAGATCGAGCTCGAATGCGTGCCGCAGGGTACGCTCGCCGACCGCATGCATGCGGCCGGCGCGGGCCTCGGGCCGTTCTTCACCCCGACCTCCTACGGAACGCCGCTGGCAAAGGGGAAGGAGACGCGCGTCATCGATGGCGTCGGCCACGTCCTCGAGGCGCCCCTGCCCGGCGATTTCGCTTTCGTGAAGGCGACGCAAGCCGACCGCTGGGGCAATCTCGTCTACCGTTACGCGCAGCGCAATTTCGGGCCGGTCATGTGCATGGCCGCCAAGATTGCGGTCGTCCAAGTGCAGGAGATCGTGCCGCTTGGCGCATTGGCGCCGGACCATGTTATGACTCCGGGGATTTTCGTGCAGCGCGTCGTCGAGTGCCGGAACCCGCAATGACAGACTGGAACAAACTGACCCGCGCGCAGATCGCCGAGATTGTCGCGCGCGACATTCCCGACGGCGCTTATGTCAATCTCGGCATCGGCATGCCGACTTTGATCGCGCAGCATCTGCCGAGAGACCGCGAGATCATCCTGCACAGCGAGAACGGCATTGTCGGCATGACGAACGTGCCGGAAAACGGTCTGCACGATCCCGACATTATCAACGCCAGCAAGGAATTCATGGGACTCGCGCCGGGCGCGTCGATCACCGAGCACGTCACGTCTTTCGCGATGATGCGCGGCGGCCATATCGACTTGACCGTGCTCGGCGCCTTCCAGGTCTCGCGCATGGGCGATCTCGCCAACTGGGATACGGGCGATCCGAATTCGATCCCGGCAGTTGGCGGCGCGATGGACTTGGTGGCCGGCGCCAAGCAGGTATTCGTCATGATGGAGCATGTCGACAAGAACGGCACGCCGAAGATCGTGGCGGAGTGCACGTATCCGCTGACCGGCGCGCATGTCGTCGACCGCATCTACACCGATCTTGCGATCATCGACGTGCCGGGCGATGGCCGCCTCATCGTGCGCGCCATGGTCGATGGCCTGACATTAGCTCAGTTGCAGAAGATCACGGGCGCGCCATTGATTAGCGTGGATGCGTGTCACCGTATCGCCGCGTGAGCACGCTACTTCACCAGCGGGCACTCGCTTTCCGCTAACGGACGGAACGCCTGATCCCCAGGGACTTCCGCCAGCGTCTTGTAAAGGTCCCACGGCCCCGTCGATTCTGCCGGCGTCTTCATCTGCCGCAGATACATCGCATGCACCATGCGGCCGTCATCGCGTATCTTGCCGTCCTTGGCGAAGAAGTCGTTGATCGGCATTTCCTTCATCTTGGCGATGACCGTCTTGGAATCATCCGTACCCGTTGCATCGATTGCTTTGAGATAATGCGTGACCGCCGAATAAAGGCCGGCTTGGATCATCGTCGGCATATGTCCGACGCGCTCGTTGAAGCGCTTCGAGAAAGCGCGCGACGCGTCGTCCTGATCCCAATACCAGGCGTCGGCGACGATGAGCCCCTGCCCGTCCTTGACACCGATCGCATAGGCGTCAGTGACTTCCAGCAATAGCGCAACGAGCGTCTGCTGCTTGGTCACGCCGAATTCGGCCGCCTGTTTGATCGCGTTGGTCGTATCGCCACCCGCATTGGCAAGCCCGATCACCTTGGCGCCAGAGCCTTGCGCCTGCAGGATGAAGGAAGAAAAATCTGCCGTATTCAGCGGATGCTTGACGTTGCCGCGAACCTTGCCGCCATTGCGCTTCAGAATATCGGAGGCGTCGCGCTCGAAAGCGAGACCGAACGCGTAATTTGCGGTGAGAAAGAACCAGCTATCGCCGCCGCGCTGCAACATGGCGCGCGCGGCCACGGAGCTTTGGCCGTACGTGTCATACGTCCAATGGATTCCGTTCGGTGAGCAGGCTTTGCCCGTCAGATCGGAGCTTCCGCCGCCCGAGATAAGGAAGACCTTGTTCTTCTCGCGGGTGATATCCTGAACGGGGAGCGCGATCGACGACGTTGGCACGTCGACGATGACGTCGACCTTCTCGGTATCATACCAGGAGCGGGCGATGCTGGTGCCGACATCGGGCTTGTTCTGGTGATCGGCGCTGACGATCTCGATCGGCTTGCCTTTCACCTTGCCGCCGAAATCCTCGACCGCCATTTGCGTTGCGACGAGCGAGCCCTTGCCTGTCGCGTCGGCATAAAGGCTCGACATGTCGGTGAGCACGCCGATCTTGACGACGTCGTCGGAAATCTGCGCCTGCGCAGGCGCAAAGGCGAAGCCCAGTCCGACGATAAGTGCGAAGGTGGAAAGGCAGACGCGCATGTCAAAACTCCCAACCGGGCCGTTGCTGAAATCCAGCATCTGAACCGCGGTTTGTGTCAACCGGGATTGCGCGCGCTTTCGGAAGGCCCCCTCTCGCAAGGCTCCCCGAGAAAACGCGGGCACCGATGCAAAACTATCACAGCGGGAGACATTTTGGTTGTACAGCTGTCAAAACACCACTTGGCTGTTGCCGCGGCGACATAGGCCCCGCTACCATAAGTTGCGGCGTCTGAGTACAGGAGTACCATATGTTCAAGTCACTAACTGCGTTATGCGCTGCACTGATCGGGGGCTGGGTTCTTGTCGGTTCCGCGACACTGCGAGCGCCGGAACGGCTATCGGCATCACGGCTGCTGTGGGCCAATTGCGCCGACATACACCTACAGCACCAAGAGGGTG
>JAFAVH010000033.1 GCA_019242655.1 Methylobacteriaceae bacterium | reverse complement strand
ATTTCGGAAAAGGCGAGAAAGCCGTGCCGGTTGCCGCCGTAATCGACGAACGCCGCCTGCAGCGACGGCTCGACCCGTGTGACCTTGGCGAGATAGATGTTGCCGCGGAGCGGTTTGCGGCTAGCGGATTCGAAGTCGAATTCTTCGACGCGGTTACCGCGTAGGACCACCACCCTGGTTTCTTCCGGGTGGGCGGCATCGATCAGCATCTTGTTTGTCATTGTGAACTCTTATGCGCACGCGGTTGCGCCTCGTCGCGTCTGTCGACGAAGACAGACGTGGGACGGCGTACCGGACCGTTCGCGATTGGGGTGATTGGGATGGCGTGAAAGGCCGAACGCCGGGATCGGCGCACGGCAGAATTGGAAGCGTGCAGAGTTCGTAGGCGGGAGCGACGGGACCGCGTCGCGGCCTCACACCGAGAAGTCTTGTCCGACCTGCCGGATTGAAAGCCGCCTTGAAGTTGGCGGGGGTGGAAATTGCTTGATGACTACCGCTGGCGGCCACCTTGGCTCTCGCATGGGCCCGCAACGGACCCTCTTATGAAAAATCAGCACGCCCGGATGGCGTCACGTTCTGCCGGGACGACGCGAAAAGGCCAGCACTCTTTTGTGGGAGTATGGCGGTCGCGGGATGGGCGACACTTCTCGGCAAAGCCGCCCGGATTCGAACCCGAACCTTCTATCGGGTCCTCTGGTTGCTTGGCAAGGTCGAACCGCTGATGTGACCGCGGAGTCACAGTCATTCAAGAGTGCGCGTTCGGCGGCAACACTTCGTTAACCGAACCTCCGGCATCGTCCGATTTATGCTACGGTCGCGTCGCTCGACGCACCGAGCAGGGTTCGAGGCGATCAGCGATGGGCGAGGACGCCGCATGGAGAGCGAAGGCGACCGGCTCGCCGATGCGTCTTGCATTCGCCCTGGCTCTCCCGATCCTTGTTCTCGCCGTCGATGGTGAGGCCGCCGGTCTCGTAGGCGCGCGCGCTGCCTCGCGTGGTGTCGTCAGCACCATCCCGATTTCTGCGCCGAGCAGTGTCGCAGCGACCGCCGTGCGCCTGGAGGTTGCCGGGCAAACCACAAAGCTCATCTTCGACTTGACGGAGATCGTTGAGGCGCACGCTTTTCCGCTTGCCAATCCCGATCGCATCGTCGTCGATCTTCCCGAGATCGCCTTCCGCATCCCGCCGCTTCTGCCGCAGGCGACGGCGCGGCGCGGGCGCGGCGGAAATGCTCCGAATGCATCGGGCCTCGCAGCCTCCTACAGGTTCGGCCAATTCGCACCGGGCCATTCCCGCGTGATCATCGACCTCAACGCCCCGGCGCGAATTGTCCGCGCGGAGACCCAGCCGGCGAGCGAAAGCCAGCCGCCGCGGCTCGTCGTTGAGCTTACCGCAACCGACCGGCAGAGCTTCGAGACGGCTGCCGCCGCGGCAAACGTGTTTGGTCTCTCTGCGAAGAAGGCGCCGCCGGCTGCGCCGGCGATTCAGGCCCCTTCCACCAAGCCGGTGATCGTGCTCGATCCCGGGCACGGTGGCGTCGACCTTGGCGCCTCAAGCGCTCATGGCGATATCGAGAAGGACATCGTGCTCGATTTCGCCATCGCCTTGGCGGCCAAGCTCGAATCGCGAGGCCGCTACAAGGTTGTCCTCACGCGCCGCTCCGACGTTTTCATCCCGCTGACCGACCGGGTTCAGGTCGCGCGCGATGCCAATGCTGCCCTGTTCGTTTCGATCCATGCCGACACGCTGTACGAAGGCCACGTCCAAGGTGCGACGGTTTATACAGTCTCCGAACGCGCCTCCGACGCTGAGGCGGCGCGGCTTGCGGACAAGGAAAACCAGTCCGATGCCGCCGCCGGCATGGTGACGGAGGATGTCTCCGAAGTGAACGACATCCTGCAGGACCTGACGCGGCGCGAGACGCGCGCCTATAGCCACATGTTCTCGCGAACGCTCGTGTCCTTGTGGAAAAATGCCGCGCGGCTCAACAAGAACCCCCAGCGATCGGCGGGCTTCCGCGTCCTTAAGGCGCTCGACGTGCCCTCCGTCCTCTTCGAACTTGGCTATCTCTCGAACGCGAAGGACCTCGCCAATCTCACATCGCCGGAATGGCGGGAAAAGGCGACGGGCACGCTTGCCGGCGCAGTCGATTCGTTCTTCGCGCAGCGGAATATCGACACCGCCACCGTTTCGCCCGATGCCGTTGTCAAGGTCGCGGTGCCGGTCGATCAGGTCGCGGCACCGCACTAAAACCGGTGCGCTGCCGGACTGGAGACGCCCTTAATTCAACACAAAAGAACCCCACCACTCCGCTTCCAGATGGGGTCGCCGCTCGTGCGGCGCGCAGGATACCGGCGAAGGCCGACAAGGACTGTGAGCTTCCGTGCGGACGCGTCGGTTCCCCAAGGGACAGGTTAAGGGAAAGGTTCTCGGCGAATGCGGCTGATTGCCCGCTTTTTCGGCTTCGTGTTTGCAACGGGCGCGATCGTCTTCGTGATCGGCGCCTGTGTCGCCGCTTTCTTCGTCTACAAATATCAGCAGGACCTGCCGGACTACACTCAGCTCAAGAATTACGAGCCGCCGGTGATGACCCGCGTCCACGCAAGCGACGGCTCGATTCTCGCCGAATATGCGCGCGAACGCCGGCTGTATCTGCCCGGCGCCGCCATTCCCAAGCTGGTGAAAGAAGCCTTCATCTCGGCAGAGGACAAGAATTTCTACACGCATAACGGCGTCGATCCCGAAGGCATCGTTCGCGCCGCGCTGATCCTGTTGCAGGGATCGAAGCACGTTCAGGGCGCTTCGACGATCACACAGCAGGTCGCCAAGAACTTTCTGCTCGGCAATGAGCGCACATTCGACCGCAAAATCCGCGAGGCGCTTCTGGCGTTTCGCATCGAGTCTGCG
>JAFAVH010000352.1 GCA_019242655.1 Methylobacteriaceae bacterium | reverse complement strand
CGGCTTCTGAACCAGGGCGGTTGCAGCGATGATCGGTTTGGCGTCTACATTTTTCGTCAGGAACACGCTGAATCCGTAGCCCTGGCCTTTGTCATTGAACTTGATCTCGCCGGCTGGACCGGAAGTCGTGCTCTTCGCAATCGCGTCACGCACCGCCTCCGGGTCAGCGCGACCCGCGGCTTTCAGGGCGTTGGTGATGATGCTCAGCTCCTCGAATCCTCCGGCGGCATTGTTGTTGGGCACCTCGCCGTAGGCAGCCTTGTAGGTTTCGACGAAAGCCTTGCTGACGGGAGTGTCGTAGCTCGAAACATAAGGCATGAGCCCGCCGATGCCGTCGCCCTGTTTGCCAACTGCGTCGTAGTAGGATTTCGCGGTGAACGAGCCCTCGGCGAAGAGAACGGACTTCACCGCCATCTGACGCAATTGTTCGGTCAAAGTGACCGCGTTCTGCGTATTCGCGGCCATCATGATCGCATCCGGTTCGGCACGCTTGACGTTCGTGATGAAGGGAAACAGGTCGGTCTCGGTCGAGTCGAAGATTTGCGTGCTGACGACGGTAGCACCCTGCCGTTCGAGCGACGTCTTGTAATAGCTCGCGATCGAACGTCCCCAGTCGTCATTTACGACGAGGAACGCGACCTTCTTGCCGCGCGCAAGTTCCATCATCCTCGGCGCGAAAGCGTCGGCCAGCATCTGCGACGTCGCCTGGATGCGGAAGAGGTACCTGTTGCCGCGCTCGGTGAGGTTCGGGGCAGTCGAGATGCCGGCGACGAGCGGCACCTTGTAGCGTTGAGCGACGTCCATGACAGCGCCCGTCGACGAACTGCAGAATGCGCCGGCAAGCCCGACAACCTTCGAGCTGGAGACGAGCTTCTCAGCCCCGGCGACCGACTGCGCCGGAATGCAGGCGCCGTCCTCTACGAGAAGCTCCACCTTGTCGCCGTTTACGCCGCCCGCATCGTTGAAGAGCTTCACCGCAAGCTTCGCGCCCTTGAGCACCACGGCGCCGTCCTCGGCGACCGGCCCTGTCAGCGGGTAGACCGCACCAATCCGGATGGTGTCCGCTGCGCCGGCCAACGACCAGAGCGCGAGAGGGAAAGCCGCAAGAAGCGCGGTCGCATGCCGAAAGCGGTTTTTCATCTTGCAGCTCCGTAAAAAACATGCATGCGAGTTTTAGCAATGTGTATGCCAAAAACAAGACGCGCCCGCTACGAGACACGTCCGGATCGATGGCCTCCGGACTGGTAGAACGACTTCAATGTCTGCTGCGACCGCTCGAGCACCGGCCGCAAGCGACGCATGTGGCCGGCGTGGGCCCGGCTCTGTGCGATGACCTCTCGCTCGATCGCCGGAAGGTCGACGCCGAGAACGCGTCCGTCGCGCACGATCTCGCGGCCGGCAACGTGCAGACTTTTGACGTGGCGCGCCGTCGCCCGCGTCAAGACGACGTCGAGAGGATCGATCATGCCCTCGATGACGTCGAAGGCCATTGCCTCATAATCGAGCACGACAATGTCAACCGGAGCACCGGCTTCAAGGCGCCCGTAACCCGACCGATTGTTGACGCTGTAGTAGCCGTTTTCGTGCCAGCCGCGGAACAAAAGCTCGGGGGTGAGCGGCGCCCGCGTGTCGTGCGGCGAGAACATCCACTGCGCGATGCGCAGCTCACGCAAAGCATCCTCATCGTCGTCGAAAGCAAAGGAATCGACGCCGAAGCAAAACGGCATTTGCGCCGAGATGAAGTGCGCGACCGGCGCAAGTCCCGATCGCAAGCGTAGGTTCGAACTCACGTTGACCGCAATCTGCGCCTTGCGCTCGGCCAGAAGCGCGATGTCGTCCGGCCTCAGCCAGACGCCATGCGCGCCCGTAAAGCGCTCGCAAATGATACCGAGCTCGCACAAATGGCGCACGAAGCCCTGCGGGTAGGTCGCGTCCGCCCACTCGCGCTGGAGCGAGGTTTCCAAAAGGTGCGTCGTTATCCGGCGTCCTTCGCGCGCGGACATATCGGCGACCGTTTCGAGCAGCGCATCCGAACAGGCCTGCGGGCTGTTCGGGCCGAGATGAACGCTTGTCGTCGGACCTTCAATGCGACGCGCAATCTCGGCAACGAGCTGCATGTAGACATCCGGTCCGGGGAAAGGCGGAAGCCACGTGTCGCCGATGACGGCGCGGTCGCGTTCGTCGTGCAGGGCTAGGAGGTCCGCGTCGTTACCGTAGCCGAGCGTTTGACGGTCCCGCAGCGGCACCGCAAAGCCGAGACGGATGCCCACGTCCCGCGCCGCGCGTGCGATTGCCTCCGCATCGTCGGCGAGACGATCGACGCGCGTCGACGAATAGACATGCGTGACGGAACCGACGCCTGCTTGCGCGAGGCGGCCGAAGGCGAGTGCAGCATTAAGATAGGGATCGATCGGAGGCTGCGCATAAAGCGCTGCGCGCCACAATTCGAAGTTCTGGTCTTTGGCGCCGAACGCGATGTGATGAAGCCCGCGGCAGTGATCATGCGCGTTGGCGAGAGCGGGCATCGCGAGCAGGCCATGTCCGCCCAACTCCGGCGCGATCGCCGCGATCGTGTCGCCGTCGGTGTGGATGGCCATGCCGGTCGCGCCCGGCGCACGTCCCGGCGCAGCATAAAGATACTCGGCCTCGATCTTCACCCTGTTTCCCTCACGTCACGACGCTGGCATGCAGACATGTCGGCCGCTGATGATGCCAGGATATGCATTTTGCATGCAAGTTTGGCAAAGTTGCATTCCCGCAGCGAACTGGGCACGTTACGAGAACCCGGACGGAGCGAAAATGGCTGAACCTCAACGAAGCCTAATCAAAGGCGGGACGATCATCGCCTATCGCGACGGGGCGCACCGGCTGCTTGAAGACGGAGTGCTCGTCTTCGAGGGCGACCGCATCGTCCATGTCGGACCGAACTATGACGGCGTGGCACACCGCACGATCGATGCCGCGGGCAAGCTCGTCATTCCAGGATTCGTGTCCACGCATGCGCATGTGAACGTGCATGAAGGCACGCGCCTCATCACCGATGTCGGCCGGCGCGACGTGATGCGATCGGGTTTCCTCAATTACACGCCAAACAACGGCATCAATGGACCGCCTTATGTGGCGGCCTCTCTGCCGGACGAAACGACCCGGTTTGGGTTCGCGCAACTCATCCGCAACGGCATCACCACGGTCATGGCCTTCGGCGGCGGATCGCCGGCGGCTGCTCGCGCCTTCGCCGAGCATGCGGGCGCGAGCGGCATTCGCGTCTACTATGCGCCGCAAGCCAATTCTGCGGTGAATTACTTCGACGACGACGGCCGCATGCGCGAGCACTGGGACGAGAGCAACGGTCTCGCCGAGCTCGATCGCCAGGAAGCCTTCATCGAAGAGAATCACGAACGGTTCGACGGGCGCTTTCAGGGGATCGCCGTGGTGCGCAATTACGCGCTTGCGACGCTCGATCTCCTGCGCCGCGCGAAAGCCATGGCCGATCGCCGTGGCCTCGTGCTGACGACGCATTTTTGCGAACAGCTCTTCGAATTCCACCGAACGGTGCGCGACTACGGCCTCACACCCGTGCAGCTCATGGACCGCGAAGGCTTGCTGGGGCCGAACGTGCTGCTCGGTCATTGCATCTATATCGCGGGCCATTCCTACACGACGTGGACGTTTTCGAGCGACATCGAGATTCTTGGCCGCCACCAGGCCGCCGTCGCGCATGCGCCCCTCGTCATGCTGCGCCGCGGTCATGCTTTCGAGGGCTTCGACCGCTTCCTTCAAGCCGGCGTGACCATGTCGATTGGAACCGACGTGGCCCCGCACAACATCATCGAAGAGATGCGCGTCGGCGCTCTCGCCTGCAAGCTCATCGCTCGCAACAACGAGGTCGGAACATCGCTCGATTTCTTCAACGCGGCGACGCTCGGCGGCGCGAAGGCGTTCGGACGCGAGGACATCGGGCGGCTCGCACCAGGCGCCAAGGCCGACATCGTCATCATGGATTTCGACAATCTGCAGATCGGTCCGATCTACGATCCGATCCGCAGCCTCGTCCATTTCGCGTCGCCCGACCTGATTGAGACCGTCATCTGCGACGGCGTCACGCTGCTGCAGGACGGCGAGCTCCTCAATTATGACGAGGCCGCCGTCGTCGAGGGCGGCAAACGCTCGTTCCAAAAAGTGATCGACGAGTTTCCCGCACGCCACTGGTCGAAGCGCCCGGTGCAGTCGGAATATCCCCTCTCGCTTGAGGCGTGGTGATGCGGCCACCGCTTAGACTTGGCGCGATCCTTGCGGTTGCTAGGCGAAGAAGATGACCACGGACAAGACCGCGCAGCGCATGCGGACAAGGATCACAGGTGGAACTATTATCGCCTATCGCGACGGCGGCCATCGCATCCTGAACGATGGCGTCGTCGTGTTTGAAGGACGAGACATCGTTCATGTCGGACCGGGCTATGAGGGACCAGCAGACCGCACGATCGACGCGAAGGGCAAACTCGTTATTCCGGGCTTTGTGTCCACGCATGCTCACGTCAATGCGCATGAAGGTTCGCGCCTGATTTTCGATCTAGGGCGGCGCGATGTGATGCGATCGGGTTTCCTCAATTACACGCCGAACAATCCGCGCGACGATCGCCCTTTCGTCGCGGCTGCTGATACGCGTGCGTCGATTCGTTTCGGATTTGCTCAACTCATCCGCAACGGCATCACGACCGTTCTTTCGTTCGGGGCCGGCAGCGCGGATGTGAGCGGCGTCATGATGGAAGCCGCTGACGAAAGCGGCATGCGGGTCTATTTCGCGCCGCAAGCAACGTCCGCAGAGAATCGGTTCGATGAAGATGGGCGTCTGCACCCAGTGTGGGACGAGCAGCGCGGTTTTACGCAGCTCGAGAAGGCCGTGCGCTTTGTGCAGGATAATAACGGTCGTTTCGAAGGACGGCTGCAGGGCCTCATCAATGTCCGCAACTACGTGCTGGCGACGGTGCCGCTGATGAAAACCGCCAAGAAGGCCGCGGATGATCTCGACGTGCTCTTCACGACGCATTTTTGCGAGCAGCTCTTCGAGTTCCACGAGACTGTACGGCGTTACGGAATCACGCCCGTCGATCTGATGGAGCAGGAGGGGCTGCTCGGTCCCAATGTTATCCTGGCGCATTCCGTCTACATCGCCGGCCACTCCGCCACGACATGGGAATTCTCCAGCGATCTCGAGAAACTTGGTCGATCGGGTTCAGTCGTCGCCTATTGTCCTGTCGCTTACCTCCGCCGCGGCTACAATCTGGAACACTTCGACAGCTATCGGGCCCATGGCGTTACGATGTCGATGGGCACCGACGTGATGCCGCACGACATGCTCGAGGAGATGAGGACCGGAGCGCTCACCCAAAAGCTGCAGGGCAAGAGCAACGAACTTGGTACGGCCGGCGCCGTCTTCGAGGCGGCGACGCTTGGTGGCGCAAAGGCCTTCCGCCGCGAAGACATCGGCAGAATAGCCGCTGGCGCGAAGGCCGATATCGTCATCATGGATTTCGACAATCTCCAGATCGGGCCCGTCTACGATCCGATCCGTTCGCTCGTGCATTTGGCGACGCCCGATCTCATCGAGACGGTTATCTGCGACGGCGAAGTTCTCATGGAGGACGGCGTTCTGACGCGCTACGACGAGCGTGAACTGATCGAGGGCGGAAAACGCTCCTTCCAGCAGATCGTCGACCAATTCTCAGACAGGCATTGGTCCGGCAAGCCGATCCGCGACGTCTTTCCTGTTACCTATCCCGACTGGTGATTGACCAGTCCAGAAGCAAGGACGAGACAAGGACACGAAATGAAGAAGCGTTCTCGATTAGGTACTATCGCGCTGTTCGCCGCAGCGATCATGAGCGCTGCCATGCAGCCGGCGCGAGCCGAAAGCGTTCTGCGCGTCGCGAAAACCTCGATCCCGCGCATTCTCGATCCAATTTTCACCACGAGCTTCACGGAACGGGACTTCGGGTATCTCATCTACGAAACGCTCTTTGCGGTCGACAAATCCTTCCAGGTCAGACCGCAAATGGTCGAGAGCTGGTCGATGAGTCCGGACCGGCTCACCTACACGTTTCGTCTCAGGGACGGTCTCGCGTTCCATGATGGTGCGCCGGTGACAGCGGCCGATTGCATTGCGTCCATCAAGCGTTGGGCCGAGCGCGATGTGATGGGCCAGACGCTCGCGTCCTTCACCAAGGAATGGATTGCGGGCGACGCCAAGACGTTTCGGCTGATCTTACAGCAGCCGTACGAGCTTGTGCTGTCTTCGCTCGGCAAGGTTGGTTCATCCGTACCCTTCATCATGCCCGAGCGCATCGCACGGACGCCGAGCAGCGAGCCGATCAAGGAGTTCGTTGGGTCGGGTCCCTTCATCTTCGACCAGGAGGCCGGAACAGGGGTGAAGCTCGTCTTCCGCAAGAACACGAACTACGTGCCACGCTCTGAGCCGAGCGAATGGGCGACCGGCGCGAAAGTGCCGAAGGTCGATGTCCTCGAATGGATCGAGTTCCGCGACGGCATGACGGCGGTCAACGCGCTGACAAATGGCGAGATCGATCTAATCCAGGAGCTACCGCACGACCTCGCCCCGTTGCTCGAGAGCGATCCAAAGATCAAGGTGATGGTCTATAACGAAATCGGGCAGCTTGGTTTCGTACGCTTCAATTTCCTCCAGCCGCCCTTCAACGATGTGCGCTATCGCCGTGCGGTCGCACATGCGATGCGACAGGAGGATTTCCTGCGCGCGCTTGTCGGTGACGCAAAATACTACAAGGTTTGCCGATCGATCTATTCGTGCGGCTCGCCTTACGAAACGGATGCCGGCGTTCCGAAGATCGATTTCGCAATTGCCCGCGATCTCTTGAAAGATGCGGGCTATGACGGCAAGTCGATCGTGCAGTTCATGGCGACGAACAGCGCGACGATTGGGCCGATCAGCGAGGTTGCGACGCGCCTCCTCCGCGAGGCCGGGTTCAAGGTGGAGGCGCAGGCGATGGATTTTCAGACTTTTACACGTCGCCGCCTAAACCAAGGGCCGCCCGAGCAGGGTGGTTGGAATATCGCCTTTTCGACTTGGACCGGCTCCGACGTTGTCGATCCAATCGTCAACGCGACGCTTAGCGGCGCCGGACAAAAAGCGCCGTGGGGCTGGCCGACCTCGCCGGAGATCGAAGCGCTGCGCAGCAAATTCGCGCGCGAACCCGATATGGAGAAGCGCAAGGAGATCGCTGCCGAGATCCAACGTGTAAACTACGACCAAGCGATCTACATCCCGACTGGCACGTTCGTGTCACTCGCCGCCTAATCGCACGAACGTCAAAGGCGTCTTTCCCGCTCCGCCATGATGATGTGGAACATTTCGAAAGATTGATGCTCCCCTATCTCGCCCGCCGCCTCGTCTCGGCGTTACCGATCGTCGCCATTCTTGCCATTGCGACATTCATCTTTCTGCGGCTGTCGGGCGATCCGACGGCGGAACTTGCAGGCGAGAACGCGACCGCGGAACGCATCGAAGCGCTGCGCCGCTCGCTCGGTCTCGACCGCAGCGTGGCAACGCAGTTCGGCCTCTGGCTCGGGCATCTCCTGCAGGGCGATCTCGGCACGTCGCTGATCACGCGCCAGCCCGTCGCCGCGATGATCTCTGAGCGGCTTGAAGCGACATTGTCCTTGGCGCTCACGACGACCGTCACGTCCGTTCTTCTCGCAGTGCCGCTCGGCGTGCTTGCGGCGCGTTTCAAAGGAGGGCTCCTCGACCGGGCGATCACGCTGTTTTGCGTCGGTGGTTTCTCCATGCCGACCTTTGTTGCCGGTTACCTCCTGGTGTGGCTCTTCTCGATCCGCCTCGGCTGGCTCCCTGCGCAGGGTTACATTTCCATGCTGGTCGATCCGGCAGAATGGCTGCTGCATCTCGTTGCGCCTACGCTCGCCATGAGCACGGTTTTCATCGTTCTCATCGCACGCATTACGCGCGCAAGCGTGATCGAGGTGCTCGGACAGGACTTTGTGCGCACCGCTCGTGCGCTCGGCGCTACCGAAGTGCGCGTGTTCACGCTGTATGCGCTGCGCAACGCGGCGGTGCCGATCGTCACGATCATCGCGGTCGGCATCGGCATCGTGCTGACCGGAGTCGTGGTGACGGAAACGGTGTTTAACCTGCCTGGCATCGGCCGGCTTACGATCGAGGCCGTTCTCGCGCGCGACTATCCGGTTATCCAGGCAGTCATCCTTCTCTTTTCACTGACTTATGTCGTCATCAACCTCGCCATCGACGTGGCCTATGCGGCGCTCGACCCTCGGATACGCTCTTGAACGCTGGGAGCCTCGAAGCACCGCTGCCGTCAACGCCAACCGGGGGCCGTGTTAATCGCTGGCGCCGTCACGGCGCTCTTTACGCCGGCGGCGCAATTCTCGTCCTATTCGGGATCGTGATCTTGTTCGCGCATGTAATCGCACCAATCGATCCGCAGGCCATCGCTACGCGCGCCAGGCTGCGACCGCCATCCGCCGAGTATTGGTTCGGCACCGACCGGCTTGGACGCGACGTCTTTTCGCGCATTGTCTTCGGCACCTCCGCATCGCTGGCGGTCGGCCTCGCGGTTGCCGGCCTGAGCGCCGCCCTTGGCGTCGTGCTCGGTCTGATCGCCGGGGCCGTGCGCGGCGTTGACGGTATTATCATGCGTTGTCTCGATGCGATCATGGCCGTCCCAGGCATCCTTATCGCAATCGCGGCGATCTCCGTCGCGAGTCCTTCCATTACAACCGTCGTTCTTGCGCTCGGCGTCAACGAGATGCCGCGCGTCGCGCGCCTGGTGCGCGGAATTGTGCTGTCGCTGCGCGAAGAGCCGTTCGTCGAAGCAGCGTTTGTGTTGGGCTCACCGCGCTGGCGTATCGTCCTCGGTCACATGCTGCCGGGTGTCGTGGCGCCGCTCGCAGTGCTCACGACGCATATTGCCGCAAGTGCGATGCTTCTCGAGGCGACACTGAGTTTTCTCGGCTGCGGCTTGCCGCCCGACGTGCCCACTTGGGGAAATATCATGGCGGACGGGCGAATCCTGTTCCGTGTCGCGCCGTGGATCATTCTCTTTCCCGGCATGACGCTGTCGATCGCCGTGTTGGCGATCAATCTCTTCGGCGATGGTCTCCGCGACTTGCTCGATCCGCGCGCGTCCATTCATGAGGCCTGAAGGAGGCGAACCCGTTCTGCGCATAACCGGGCTGACGATTGCGCTGCCGCCGAATGCCGACCGGCGTCATGCCGTTGAGGATGTTAGCTTCTCCGTTGCTGCCGGTGAGATTGTTTGCATCGTTGGAGAATCCGGATCGGGAAAGTCTGTCACTGCCTTTTCAATTATGCGCCTCCTCTCGCGGGGCTTACGGTCCGTGTCCGGCACGGTCGCATTCGGCGGCGAAGATTTGCTGCGCAAATCCGAACGCGCCATGCGGCGGCTGCGCGGCAATCGGCTCGCCATGATTTTCCAGGAGCCCGCAACGGCGCTTTCGCCGACCATGACCGTCGGCCGGCAGATCGAGGAGCCGTTCCGAGTCCATACCGCGATGGGGAAAGGCGAGCGCCGCACGCGCGCTCTCCAGTTGATGACGCTCGTCAATTTGCCGGAGCCGGGGCACTTGATCGGCCGCTATCCGCACGAACTGTCGGGCGGGCAGCGCCAGCGCGTGATGATAGCGATGGCTCTTGCGCTCGAACCCGCGCTGCTGATCGCAGACGAGCCGACGACCGCACTCGACGTCACCACGCAAGCGCAAATCATCGCGCTCATCCGTTCGCTTCAGCGGCGATCGAACGCGGGCGTGCTGTTCGTCACGCACGACCTCAGTCTGGTCTCTGAGATTGCCGACCGTGTTGTCGTGATGCAGCAAGGCAAACTGGTCGAAGAAGGACGCGCCGCCGATGTGCTTGCAAATCCACGCCATCCGTACACGCAGGCGCTTCTCGCCGCCATTCCCGGGCTGTCGCATCGTCGGCGCACGCGGCAGCCTCCGGGCGCAAACCTGCTCCAGGTCGAACGTTTGTCCAAGACCTACACTTCGGGCGGACTTTTTCGCACAACACGCACAATCACAGCCGTTCGCGATGTCAGCCTGAACGTACGCCGCGGCGAGACGGTAGCGCTTGTCGGCGAGTCGGGCTCCGGCAAGTCCACGGTCGCGCGCTGCATCGCGGGCCTGGTACAGCTAACGAGCGGGCGCATTGTCGTCGGATCGACAAACGATGAGAAGCGGTCTGACGAGGTCCAGATCGTCTTCCAAGACCCCAATCGTTCGCTCGATCCACGATGGACAGTCGGGCGCTCGCTCGTCGAGGGATTGCGCAATCGCGGCATCGGGCGAACGGATGCGCGCAAGCGCGCGGGCCGCCTCCTGGAACGGGTCGGTATTCCGCCTGAAGCAATGACCCGCTATCCCCACCAGTTCTCCGGCGGACAGCGTCAGAGGATATGCATAGCGCGCGCGCTGACGCTTGATCCAACTCTTCTCATTGCCGACGAGGCCGTGTCAGCGCTGGACGTATCCGTGCAGGCGCAGGTTCTGACATTGCTGCAGGATTTGCAGCACGATCTCGAAATTGGAATGCTGTTCATCACACACGACCTTCGCGTGGCAGCACAGATCAGCGATCGGATCGCCGTGATGCAGCGCGGCGTCATCATGGAGGAAGGTGGGGCTGTTCAATTGATTGCGGCGCCTCAGCACCCCTATACGAAACTGCTATTTGACTCCGCCTTCGGTCTCGGCGGGGCGGTTTCGGCGACAGAGGCTACCATAATCCCTGACACTTAAATCGGCTGCGTACCGCTTGGCATCCATACTCTATTGAAGCGATTGGGAGTCGAGCATCGGAACATACCGCGTTCCATCGAAGCGCTGCGGCCGGAGCGATTTTACGATCCGATAATCCTCCGGAGACGTACTAACAGTGTAGCCAGGAAGCAATCCGGGTAATACGACCGAGCGAAGGTTTGTCGCCTGCTTCAGCAGATTCTCCGACGAAACGTCGGTGCCGCACGCCTCAATAACTTTTTTCATTAGAACAGCGACGGTCCAACCGGTGAAATTCAGCTGATCCTGGATGTCACCTTCCGGGTAATATTTCTTCATGAACGCAAGCCACTCCAAATAACCGGGATCGTCGGCCCATTCAGGATCGCCGACAGTCTTGGTCGGCGTCGCGGTGATCAATCCTGTCGCATATTCCAGTCCCGCCGGTTTTAGAATCGTTGCGACAAAGTTGCTGCCGATCGGCAGGAAGTGGAGCGGCTTCCAGCCGATCTGTCCTGCTTTCCTGATCGCTTGCGTGGTGAATTTTCCACCGGATGCATCCAGAAAGACGTTCGCGCTCGTCGCCGCGAGCGTAATAACTTGCGATTCGATCGACGGCGACGTCACCTCGTATGGCAGCGCGGAGACGATCGAAGCTTGCGGATCGAGCTTTGCAAGTTGCTCCCGGAAGCCCTTGAGATATTCGCGTCCATAATCGTCGTTTTGATAAAGTGCCGCAACGCGGGCTTGCGGCACGAGCTTAGCGACGATACCGGCATAAATCGCGGCCTCGGTCGTATAGAGTGTCATTCCGGAGATGCTGTAAGGATACGCCTTCGGATCGGCGAAGCGGTCGCTCGCCGAGAACACGAAGAGCTGTGGTATCTTCTTCGCGTTCAGGTATTTCTGCACCGCGGTGTTCTGTGCCGTTCCCATACTTGCGAACATCGCAACGACCTTGTCGCTCTCGACAAGACGCCGCGTCTGCTCGACTGCCTTGGGCGGACTGTATCCATCATCGAGCGAAATCAGATTGATCTTGCGGCCGTTGATCCCGCCCTGATCGTTGAGCATCTGAAAGTAGCGGCTCTGCACCTTGCCGATGGCGCTGAGCACAGACGCAGGTCCGCTATACGGCATGGTCTGCCCAAGCACGATCTCATCATCTGCGGCTCGCACGGGCGATACATCGACCCGCCGACAAACGCGCCTACGAGGAGCAGGCCCAGAGCTACATTACATCGCCAGTGCGCCACTTTCCGCCCCCTCAGATTGTGCACATTTATCTTCCTTGGAAGCTTTCTAGTCAACGGTTCTTTTTGTTCGGCGCCGGGGAACCGGTGTAAAAATTCCCGTCGGCGCTAGTTTCTCTGGACCGACCGGTGCTAATTGCTCGATCGAGCGGCGATTAGAGCGCCAACAAAGGGCGGTGTAAGCGGGACAGAGATGGCAAAGCGAGCAGGACGGAAAACCATCGTGCCGGCGAAGCGATTGCGGCCCGAGAGGCTTTACGACGACATAGAGTCCGCCTGGCTCGCAGAGCGTCCCGACCTCGACTTGCGAATGGCCTGCACTCTCCTGCGCATGGAACGGGCGAACCAGCTTCACGAGGCGCGCGTGAAGGCAATCTCTAAAGCGATCGGCATCCACACGGGCGAGCTTCTGGTTCTTCTCGCATTGCGCCGCGCGGGCAAGCCTTATGAACTTCGTCCGACCGATCTGTTTCGAACCCTCCTCGTCACATCCGGGGCGATGACCAAACGCGTCGCGAAATTGCAGGACGCCGGTTTGATCGTCCGAACCTCGGCAAGCGATGACGGGCGGTCCGAACTTGTACGACTGACCGGTTCGGGTCTCAGCGTCGCCGACCGCGGCATTGCGGAGATTGCGCGGATCACGAAGCACGTCTTGCTGGAAAGTGGCCTGACGCAGAACGAAATTGCGGTCATGGATCGCGGCTTTCGTAAACTGCTCAACGTCTCGGCTTTGGCGAAGCACGGACAGCGGAAAACGCGGGCAACGGGTTCGGCCGTGACGGGCGCGCGGCCGGCCAAGCTTCTGCGCCCGCGACGGCGGACGGGTCGCTAGCGCGCAGCGCTTTTCTCGATGCCTCGCTTCAGGAACGTTTTGAAGTCGAACGACATATCGCCGACCTGATCGATGCCAGGAGAAAGTCCCGCCGCGAGCAGGCGTTTCGCAATCAGCTGGTCGGCAGGTCTGTTGACACTGTCGACGGCGATGAGCTCCCCGGTCCGGTAGTAGAAGACCGAGAACTGACCATCGTCGGGACGACCGCGCATCGCGAAGCGATCATGTCCTTTGGAAAAGCCGACCATCTGAAGTTTCGTATCGTATTGGTCCGACCAGAACAAAGGCACGCTGTTATAGGGCCGCTCCTGCCCGGCGATCGTCGAGCCCGTAATGCGCGCCTGATCCTGCGCGTTCTGAACGGATTCGAGCCGGATCCAGCCGCGCGCAAATCCGCTGTGATGGTTTGCGCAGTCGCCGGCGGCAGAAATGCACGCGTCGTCGCGGCTGCGTCCGAAGTCGTCGACGACAATGCCATTTGTACAGGTGAGCCCGGCGGCGCGCGCGACGTCATCGTTCGGTAGTCCGCCGATCCCGATCAGAACAAGATCGGCTGCAATCCGTTCGTTGCTTCGCAGAATGACCGATGAAACCTTTACTCCGTCACCGGCGAATTCCCGCACCGTTTCGTCGAAATGGACGCGAACGCCTTTTGCCTGGTGCTCCCGCAAAAGGTAGTCTGCTATCAGCGGCGTCACCGCCCGCTCCAGAAGGCGCGCCGCGCTTTCGATCACCGTCACGGTCTTGCCGAGGTGGCGTGCCGAGGCCGCTACCTCCAATCCGATGAAGCCGCCGCCGATAACGACGACGTCCTTTGCGGCTGCCAAGCGATCGCGCAATTCCACGGCGTCGCCGAGCGAGCGGAGATAGCAAATACCGGAAAGAGTCGCACCGGGAATGTCGAGGCGCCGCGCTCTCGATCCCGTGCTAAAGGCCAGTGCGTCGTAGGTGAGAGATCGTCCGTCCGACAATTCGACGCGTTTGGCTCGGCGGTCGACTCCAGTCACGGACGTGCCAAGCCGAACATCAATATTCTGGTCCACGAAGAAACGCGCGGCGCGGATCAGCAGGCTCTGCTCGTCGGCATCGCCCAACAGAAACGCTTTCGACAATGGAGGTCTTTGATAAGGGAGATGCGCTTCATTGCCGATGATCGTGATCGGCTCGAGATAACCTGACTCGCGCGCCGCGGATGCCGTTGTCAACCCGGCGTAGGAGCCGCCGATAACGACAAGTCCACTCAAGACGACGTTGAGTCCAGGTCGACGAAGACGTCACCGTCGCGGACCTCGGCTTTGTAGGCGCGGACATCGTCGTAGGTGGCAACATGGCACTTGCCCGTCCTCACATCGAATATTGCTCCATGAAGCGGGCATTCGATCTGATGACCATCCAGAAAGCCCGTCGACAAAAGAGCGAAGGCATGCGGACAGACATCGTTCGTGGCGTAGATCGCGTCATCGACACGGTATACGGCGATGCGAAGCTCCTCCGTCAGCTTGACGCCGAACGGTTCGCCTTCCTCTACTTTCGAAGCGGCGCAAACGTGCGTCCAATCTGGCATGGTGCCTTTACTCCCGGCGCCGTGCGAGAACGGCAGAGCTCTTGCGCGACTGTTTCGCTAAGCCGCGATCTGTCGCCAATCGTCTGAGGTCGACGGCAACCGGCCGCCAACGGCGCGCACGCCCTGGTAAGACATCGCAGGCGTTTGCGCGCTTTTTGGCGCCTTGCCCGCCATGAACGCCTTCACCTCTTCCAAGAGCATCCGCCGCACGCGGATGATGGCCTGATCGCTCGAGCAAAGGTACTCTTTGCTTCGGTCGACGATCGGACCCATGCTGACCATGACGACGAAATCCTCGATGACGATTTCGAAGAAGCCGGAATTGTTGCCGGCGCCCATCACGTCGCGGTTCTGGCCCCAATTATTCGACCGATCGCCTGGCAGTCCGCCGGCCATCGGCCATTGATTGGCGCGCTGCGTTCGCTTCATCGAGTCAACCGGCTTCTCCGGATTGTAGTAGATGTACCACTGGATAAGGTTCTCGTCGTCGATCGGCACGGCGATGATGGCGATGCGATCCTGTTTCGGACCGGTGAAGATCGGCGGGATCAAGCCATAGTACGGCATGACGAACTCGGTGACGCGCGCCACACAGGAGCCGTCGGGCGCCGCACGTAGCGCCGCCGCGCGAAAACCGTAGGGCTTCTTCTCGAACTCGTAGTTTACGGCCGTGTTCTCGCGCGTCGCCCCGAAATCGGTGGCGGATGTTGTCGTCCAGCTCGTGTGAAGCAGCGCGACATGCGACGAATCGATCGTCGCTTCCACGCCTTGCAGCCAATTGGCGTTCAGTTCGATGCCGGCAGAGTAAACCTGCTCCGGCGGCAAATCCATCCATTCGAAGTCGGGGCACGGCGGCGCCTCTCCCTCTCCGAGCCAGACCCAGATGATGCCGGCGCCTTCGCGGGAAGGGTAGGCGCGTACCTTGACGGTCTTCGCAAATTCCGCCGGCCGGTTCGGCTCGTTTGGAACATCGACGACGTGCCCGTCGGATGAAATCTTCCATCCATGAAACAAGCATTGAACCGCGCAACCTTCGACGCGGCCCAAAGCAAGTGACGCTCCACGATGCGGGCAGGCTTCCTCCATGAAGCCGACCTTCCCGTCCTCGCCGCGGAAGGCGATAAAGTTCTCGCCAAACAGCCGCACCTTCGTCGGCGCTTGTCCATATTTGACGCGCACGGACAGGACGGCAGGCAACCAGTAATGCTGGCGCAACATTTTGCCCATCGGAGCGTCGCCGGTTACGCGGGACAGAAGTTCGTTCTCTGCCTTTGTGACCATCGCACCACCCCCATCCTTGGTTGACCCTCGGATCGATACACCGCATATATCTTCCTAGCAAGATAAATTTGCGTGCGGATCAGCTTGACGTTTGTCTTGAAAGGTCGACGAGGGAGGGGAGGATGATCTCTGCAACGTCATTGCGGGATTGCGTGGCGCTCGTCACCGGCGGCAGCCGCGGCGTTGGCAAGGGTGTCGCGCTCGGACTAGCTGAAAAGGGCGCGACAATCATTGTCACCGCGCGAACGCGGAAAAGCGGAGATTCGATTTGGCCGGGATCGCTTGAGGAGACGATAGAGGAGATTTCTGCTGCCGGCGGGCGCGGGATGGGAGTCGAATGCGATCACGGCAACGACGAGGAAATCAAACAGCTCTTCGCCAAGATCGAGGCCGATTTCGACAGGCTCGACGTCCTCGTTAATAACGTGTTCGCCGCACCGCAGGTCATGCCGGTCAACACGCCTTTCTGGCAAATGCCGTCTTCAGTATGGGACATGCTGCACAGCGTCGGTCTTCGCTCCCATTTCATCGCATCGCAGCACGCTGTGCCGCTGATGATCGACCAGGGCCGCGGCCTCATCGTCAACACGTCGTCCGGAGGCGGGGTCCGCTACACATTCAACGTCGCCTTTGGCGTGCAGAAGGCCGGCGTGGACCGCTTGGCGCGCGACATGGCGCACGAATTGAAGCCGTTCGGCATCGCGTCCGTCTCGCTTTGGCCCGGATTCATCAAGAGCGAAAAGCTTGCCGCACAGCCGGACCGGGTGCCGCCCGCGCTCGCGAAGATGATACAAGAACGAGGCGAGACGCCATTGTTCACCGGCCGGGCGGTGGCGGCGCTCGCCATGGACCCGCACGTGCTCGCAAAGTCCGGGCAGACGCTTCTCGTCTCCGAGCTAGCCGTCGAATACGGCTTTACCGACGTCGATGGGCGGATACCGCCGGCACCGAGCCGAGATCCGACCCCGCTCTCCGCTTTTACGCCCGCTGGATCCAAACGGGGTGAGCGATAGTCGGCGCGTCTCTCACTCCAACAAGATTGTGAGTGGTGCGCCCTCGTCGGCAACGAACACGGCCAGCAGCTCCGCAGGCTCTGTAGTGCTGGCATTCGCCGACACGCGATGGATGCTGCCCGGCGGCTCGAAGAACGTCTCGCCAGGCTTGAAATCCTGCACGGGGCCGCCGTCGAGCTGCGAGCGGATGACGCCCTTGGTGATCGTTGCAGTGACCGAGCCCGAATGACGATGAGGTGGTGTGAAGCCGCCCGGCCCATATTCAACGCGCACGATCGTCACCCGCTTGCCGGGAACGTTCGGCAGTGCATAGGAGCCGAGCGGCGTGACGCGCGCGTCAGCGGCGCTTTGGTTGGCCATGCAGATCGGCGCTTTCAAGAGGTCGCCGAGCGCATCGCGATGCCAAGTCTCTGCAGCGAACAAAGACACAGCAAGCGCGACAAATCCAGCCAAGCCTGCAGCGGCAAATTGCGGTTCGATTCCCATCGCTCGCGTGAGCGCTATTGGCGTTGGCATGGTGGCTGATCTCTTGCTTGTGAAAGCGAAAGCGAGCCGCCATTATCAATCAACACGGGTGCAGAACAAACGGAATTTAGAAGTCCAGCGTAGCTTGGCCGTGGGAACGTTCCCTCCGGGCAGGCAGTTTTACACCGCGCAGAATTTGAACGAGATTGCCATGATCCAGCGCCGCCGCCGTCCAGTCGACGCCCTATCCCGGGGACCCGCCATGAAAGGCGAGGTGCATCACGCAAAGCCGACAGACGGCATCAAGGCTGGTCTGAGAGCTATCTATGAACCGCAGGATTATCCGTCGGAAAGGCTTTCGACGCTGCTGCGTGAATTCCGGCAGGAAAAACGCGGCTGACTGAATCGATTTGCTGGCCTTAGCATGCAAAGGCGCAATAACGTGCTCATTGTCGAAGACGAGCCGCTCGTGCGCGCTGTCGCAATTATACTGATCGAGGAAGAGCTTGGTTGCACCTGCGAAGTCGCGACCAGCCGCAATGAAGCTCTGAGAGCGCTTCAGGACCACGCGGAACACGTCGCGGTGATTTTCACCGATCTGATGATGGCGAGCGAAACGGACGGTGCCGAACTCGCACGCATTGTCAGCCGTCGTTGGCCATGGATCGGAATTCTGGTCACGTCAGGGGGAGCGCCGCCTCCCGTGTCCGCGCTTCCCGGCAAAGCCAAGTTCGTGGCAAAGCCCTGGCGGCCGGACGAAGTGAAGCGGTTTATCGCCTCGCGGCTACACAGCGCGTGATTCGATCATTGATTGGAGAAGAGTGTCAGCAGAACCTTTCCCTTTTCTCCGAGGATACAGACAAAGGTCTGCGGCTTATCTCCCTTCTTCCGCTCTATGTAGGCCTCACCCAATATCACGGTTTTGACCGGGGTGCTTTCGATCTTCGTGTCGGCCTTGATGATCGTTGCGCTGTCGAGATCGATTTCCACGTTTTTTACATCGGAGGACCTTTGCTTCAAGGCGATCAATCCGCTCGCCTTGCAAGCATCGACTTCGGGGGACGGTGTCTGCGCGACCGCCACTGACGATGTGGCGGCGACTATCATTAGCGCCGTGAGAGCTTTCATGCCGTTCCTCGAGGGTGCCTATGCCACTCGCCGAGGACTATCCGATCAATAAGGCACATTCGAGTCGGCGAATGCGTGAGCCAAGCTTTGGCGCCTGCAGGCACGCGTTTTGGCCGATCCCGTACGGTTGAACGCGTCACTTCCGCTCCGACGACCACGGAAAATTCAGGTAATTGTCGCGCGTATCGAAGCAGATGTTGCCATACATCTTGAGATAAGAAGCGCGGCGTGCCGGATCGCGATAAACAGCTGCGGGATCGGCGAGATCGGCTTCGTACTGAGCGATGTTCTCGGCCGTCAGCGCTTTCGGTAGAATATCCATCGCCTGCGGAACGCTTTTTCCGTCAAGCCAATCGGCGCCGTTCTGGCCGAGCGCATAGCCGAACACCGGCGAGGCTAGGCTGATACTGGCCTTGTAGGGGCCATGCTTTTTTATTTCCTCGACGGCTTCGGGCTCTCCGTCAATGCCGCCGAGGAACTGATCGTCGCGCGCCTTGCCCGCCTCGCGCAGCGCCGCGAGTGCGCCGAGCACCACCGTATCGGCGCCGAGCACGACATCGACGTTCGGCTGCGCGAGGAGGATCGTGCGCATCATGGCAAGGCCGCCCGCCTTGTTCACCATCGCCGGCGAAATGTCGGCGACGATCGTGACGCCGGACATGTCCCTCAGGGAATCGCGCATGGCGACGAAGCGCGGGGCGAGGAACTGCAGACTGTCGTGCGTCAGCAGCACGACCTTGGCTTTGCCTTTGAGGTGCGTGCGAATGTAGGTCGCCGCCGCATCGCCAAGCGCTTTTCCGGTCAGATATTGCGGCGCGTTCAACAGCGTGATGGCGGGCGGCGGCACCACCGTGCCGACAAAGGCGCCTGCCCAGATCAA
Source organism: Methylobacteriaceae bacterium (assembly GCA_019242655.1). Classification (GTDB taxonomy): domain Bacteria; phylum Pseudomonadota; class Alphaproteobacteria; order Rhizobiales; family Beijerinckiaceae; genus JAFASC01. Next base: position 18,471 of record JAFAVH010000352.1, on the reverse strand, counting down.
TTGCTGCAGGCTGCGGCTGAGCGAGGGCGGATCGACAGGTGCGGCAACGACCGCGCCCGTTTTCGCAGTGAGCATCGCTTGCACCTGCTCGATCATCTTCCGCGGATCGTTTGCGGCGAGCGATACTTCGTAGGCAAGTCCGCGGTCTCGCGCCGCCGCCGCCAATCCGCGCCCGACGCCCTGCATGAATTCGCGCTCATTGTCTTGCGCGAATGCCAACACTTTCCGCAGGCCTGGCGGAGCGGCACACGTTGCAGCAGCTTCATCGAACGGCGGCAATATTTTCGGCGCGACGATGCCGGGCGGTCCGTCTTCAGCGACGCTCGCAATGGTCGGCGCAACGGAGAGGCAGGCGGCCAGCAGCAGAGCAGCCATGCCTGCTCTGGTTCGACTGGCCTTGGTGCGCTCTTCTCGTCTCAGCTGGTTGATCCCGCCTTGTCAGTCCGAGGGCAATGAAAACACGAGGCGGGCTGCCGTTCCAGGTTGCCGCGCGAGATAGCGGATTTCCGCCGCCATGGTCTTGGCCATCGCATTCACGATCCGCGTCCCAAGCCCCGTGCCCTTGATTGCCGGGTCGGCGCTTCGGCCAACACCGTCATCCTCGACAACAAGCTCGGCGCGACCGTCGGGCTGGCCGGACAGGCGGACGCGCACCTCGCCGGGGCGGTCCGGATAGGCATACTTGAAGGCGTTGGTGACCCATTCGGTGACGACAACACCGAGATTGATGCTGGCATCCGTGCGCAGTGTCAGCGGTTCGATCTCGTAGCTCAGCGCCGCTCCATGACCCTCGGCGCGCATCGATGTCTCGAGATGTTGCAGCAAGCTCGGCAGATACTCATCGAGCGCAACGAAGCGCACGTCGCCCGAAGAATAAAGCCGCTTGTGGATGAGCGAAACCGCGTAGATGCGCCCCTCGGTCTCCGCGAGCACATTTTTCGCGGCTTCGTCCTTGACCGCGTTCGACTGCAGCTTGACCAGCGATGCGACGAGGGCGAGGCTGTTGGCGACGCGGTGATTGACCTCGGCAAGCAGGACTTCCGCCCTGTCGCGGGCGCGGGAGAGTTCCGCCGTACGCTGCTTCACCCGCTCCTCGAGGCTGATATTGAGCAAGCGCACCTCATCGCGTGCCTGCGCGATTTCGCGTGCGTATCGCACGACCGTGACCGTTACGCCGCCGACGACGAGAACGATCACGAACGCGCCGATGATCGAAATCCATCGAAGCATCGCAGCATTGGCCCGCTGCTCGTTGACACCGGCGGTCAGCCGCTCTTCCGCGGACAGGATCAATCCGTAGAGAAAAACGTTGGCCTCATCCATCAGAGCCTTGCCGCGATTGCTGCGAAGCTGCGCCAACGCCTCCTCGTTCTTTTGGTCGCTTTTGAGCGCAATCGATTGGTCCATCTCGGCGGTCTTCTCGGCGACAATTGTCGTCAGCCGACGAAGCATCGGGCGCCGTTCCGTATCTGTGGCAAAATACCGGTTGAGCGACTCCAGGTGCCGCTGAGCCTGAGCCCTCGCGCTATCGTAGGGCGCGAGATAAATCTCGTTTCCGGTCAGAATGTATCCGCGCTGGCTCGACTCCGCGGTTCGCAGCGCATCACGCATCTCGACCGCCGCGCCCCGGGCGTCACGCGCCGTGATCGCTTCGTTGAAATAGAATTGCGCGCGCTCGTTCAGCCAAATGGTCGTGCCGACAATGCCGAGGAGCGTCAGGAATCCGACGGCAAGCAGTCCGATCGAAGAACGGACCACAAATCGGCTGGTGATTGGCATCGAGCGCTTCCGTTGCCAGATATTTCACCGTTCCACAACCGGAGTTTTTGGCGATGAGAGGCTATCGTTAAGGCTGTCGGCTATTGCAGGACGGAAGCGGCCGGCATTGATCCGCGGCGCGTTCCGCTGGACCGGCAAAGAAAATCTGCGAGCCTGGGGCGGAGAGCGAGAAAGACGCGCCGGGAAACACGTGCGCGGCTTGCCATAACTTAGAAGCCAGTGCTGCCGACGGGATTTCGCCCCTCGAGCATAGCGCCGTAGCTTCCGCTTGCATTCAGCGGCCCTTCACCCCCGCTGCGCAATCCGTAAGGCTGGCCATCGTGAACAATCGGCTGGCCGGTGTAGATTTGTGAGGGGTAGCCGCCGTTAGTGGCGCGAGTGCTAAGGCGTGACGCACGGCTCTCAACTGATCCTGCAAATGCAATCTCAAGCAATGCAACGCCAAGACAGACGATTGCGGCTTTTTTCTTCCGGCGAGCACTGAACGTCGTGAGAACACGTCGCATCCTCATGACAGGTCTCCTGTCGTCTTCGATTAGCTTGCGGTCATGACGTCGTGAACCGCTTCGGCAAACGCTTGCGGAGCCTCCTGCGGAAGATTGTGGCCAATGCCGCCAATGACATTCCGATGCGAATATTTGCCGGAGAACATCTTGGCGTAGGCGGCCGGTTCGGGATGCGGAGCGCCATTGGCATCGCCTTCCATGGTGATGGTCGGCACGCTGATGGTCGGGCTTTGGGCAAGCCGTTTTTCCACATCGTCATATCGCGATTCGCCATCAGCCAGTGCAAGCCGCCAGCGATAGTTGTGAATGACAATCGCAACATGATCGGCATTGTCGAATGCTTTCGCGCTGCGCTCAAACGTAGCGTCGTCGAAATTCCATTTCGGCGAGGCAAGTCGCCAAATCAGCTTGGAGAACTCGCGCCGATATCGTTCGTAACCAACCCGGCCGCGATCGGTGGCGAATTGATACCACCATTGCAGTTCCGCCTTAGGTGGCAGCGGCATCTTGCCCGTTTCCTGATTGCCGATGAGATAGCCGCTTACTGATACCATTGCCTTGCAGCGCTCCGGCCAAAGCGCCGCGATAATGTTTGCAGTCCGCGCGCCCCAGTCAAACCCCGCAAGCGTCGCCCTCTCGATTTTGAGCGCGTCCATAAATGCGACGATGTCGAGAGCGATGGCCGCAGGCTGGCCATTGCGGATCGTTGTATCCGAAAGAAAATGCGTCGAGCCATACCCGCGCAGGAACGGGACGATGACGCGGTACCCCCTCGCGGTAAGCAGAGGCGCGACATCGACAAAGCTGTAGATATCGTACGGCCAACCATGTAGCAAAATGATAGGCTGACCATCTGCCGGGCCCGCGTCCGCATAGCCGACGTTGAGAAGCCCGGCATCGATCTGCTTCAGCGACGCGAACGACGTATTCGCCCCCACTTTGAATGCGCCGGCGTTCGAGGGATTTTGATTGACTGTTTGCGCCTTGGCGGTGGCCATTGTGAGTTGCGTTGCCGCGAAGGCAAGGGCCGCCCGGCCGAGAAAATGCCGGCGATCGTCGTTGATCACGTTTGACATTTCCGCTCCTGTCGTTGCCGCGTGGCCGAGGCGTTTTGCGTCGCGCCAAACAACGATCGATCAAATCACATTCTGCACCCGGGCTGCGAGCGGGTGAAGTCAGGCGAGCGCGGCAATGTAGCTATCTTGAAGATGATCTCTGATGAATTGCGGAAGCAAGCGGATTATTATTTTGACCTTTTCCGGACGTCCCGGCAATAGCGGCCCGGGATCGTTCAGTAGTTCGGCGACACCGCCGCTGAAAGGGGCGGCAAAGTCCTTGAAAAAATTCGCGGCGACACCGCCGAAGGGCGGCGCGTCGGAACTTGTATCTGCGCGCAAGTTCGTCTTGTCGAAATGAACGCCACGGTTCGTGTGCAACAGGCGCCCCACATGGCGAAAGTGGAAAGAGGAGGGAGGCACGCTCGGCACGACATCGTCCCCGTGAACAAGGCGATACGTGGTCATTCCGAGTAGAGCATCGTAATCGGATTTGAATTGCTCGTCGCCGGGACGCTGCATGCCAAACGTGTAAACGGCGGCGATAGTGACACCCGCTTTGGCAAGCTGGAGCGCGGCTACCGCCGCCAATGCGCCGCCGAGACTGTGACCGGTCACAAAGACAGGCACGCCTGGCCGAAGCAATTGTACGATCTTCGGGATCGCCGGTCCAAGAGCAAGCGTAAAGCCTTCCGTTGTGTCGGCGTTGGGACGGATATCGAAATCCGTCGCCCAATTCGCCGCGACCAACGGATCTGTACCGGCAAAAGCGAGAAACGCGGCGTCGCGGCCTTCAGCAACGACCGCTTCCGTCCTGGCGATCGGCAGCGGCGAGTTTGCTTGTGTCGATACAACACCATTTTGCACGAGTGAAAGGCCAAACCGGTCGAGTAGCGTCGCAACCTTTTCAACTTCATCCGTCTCAAAGGCGAGCTGCGACAGCCACATCAGCGCTTTCGCATTTGGCAGCAAAAAATCGCGCTGCGGGACGAACCCCGCAAAGGCCTCCCGATCGTAGGTCTCTGCCGGAAGTTTCGTGAGGATGGACATGCGTAGCCCCTCCTGCATCTTGGCGTCGCATCGCCGAATGCGCGAAAGGTGAGCCGATATGCTGCGCGCGTCAATGCCGACGATGCTTTGCCCGAAACCGGCAAAGCACTGCCCGGCTCAGCGAAGCAGCTCGCTTGAGATATTGTCCGGAAGAATGCTTTTACCGCAGCCGCGATGCGCGCGTCACATGCCAGGCGAGCAAGTGTTTCGTCGGAGGTTCCGCGTTAATTCGCGGGTGCAAGTTTATCCTGCGTTTTCGTTTCGAAATCGCCCGCATCGTGACGCTCGTGCAACTGGCTTGAGGGATCGCCATTGATCCGATTAACCATGCGGCCGCGCTTCACCGCGGGACGCTCGCCGACTGCCTTGGCCCAGCGCTGCACATTCTTGTAGTCTTGCACCTGCAGGAACTCGCCCGCTTCGTAGAGGACGCCTTTGGCAAGACCGCCGTACCACGGCCAGATCGCCATATCGGCGATCGTATATTCGGCGCCGGCGACATAGACGTTTTCAGCAAGACGCCGTTCGAGCACGTCGAGCTGACGCTTCACCTCCATCGCAAAACGATCGATCGCATATTCGATCTTGATCGGCGCATAGGCGTAGAAATGCCCGAAGCCGCCGCCGAGATATGGGCCGCTCCCCATCTGCCAGAACAGCCACGACAGACATTCGGCCCGCGCGCCCGCTTCCTTCGGCAGGAAGGCGCCGAACTTCTCGGCGAGATAAACGAGAATGGCGCCGGACTCGAACACCCGGATCGGTTTCGGCCCGCTGCGGTCCATGAGCGCCGGTATCTTGGAATTTGGATTGACCTCGACAAAACCGCTGCCGAATTGATCGCCATCGCCGATCCGAATGAGCCACGCGTCATACTCCGCACCTTTGTGCCCGGCCGCGAGCAATTCCTCGAGCATGATCGTGACCTTCTGGCCATTCGGCGTCGCCAGCGAGTAGAGCTGCAGCGGGTGCTTCCCGATCGGAAGTGCCTTGTCGTGTGTGGCACCGGCGATCGGCCGATTGATGTTTGCGAACCGGCCGCCGTTCGCTTTATTCCAGGTCCAGACTTTCGGCGGCGTGTATTCGGACGAGTCGGCCATTGGCAATCTCCAGAATTGTTGCGGACGCAATCGGGGGTGGCGAACTGATCTTTACCTTATACGATGAGATCGATGGCCGGTATGCCTCGCGCGCCTAACTGAGTTGCAGCCGGGCGTAACGGACCGCCCTCATCATATGCCCGCGGTTTGACGGAACAATCGGCACCTGCGCGCTAGGTCCGACGATTGGCCAGCCAATCCGAAAAGAGCAAATGCAAGATCGCCAGAACGGTGATAGCGCCGCCAACGACACCAGTCGACTCGATGCCCCAACGTTCGTACACGACGCCGGCGATCGCCGAGCCAAGGCCGGTGCCGAGATAAATGCCCGCGGCGTTGAGCGCAAGCATCACGCCTTGCGTCTCCTTGTCGAGCTCCATGAGCCGCATCTGTTGCGGAACGGTGAATCCCCAACCGGCAAAATTCCAGCAGAAGCTCAAGGCAAGGCCGAGTGCAAGTCCGTAGGGAATCATCGTGAAAGCCGGCAGGAGCACAGCCTGCCCGATCAGGAACAAGAGGAGCGCACGGCTTGCGCCGAGCCGGTCCGTCAGCCGTCCGGCGATAATGTTGCCGACGAATGCGCCGGCGCCGCCGGCCGCGAGCATCAGCGCAACGCCGTCGCGCCCCATGCCGAGCCGGACTTCGGCGAGCGGCCCCATGAAGGTAGCGCCGAGATAACCGGCCGTCGCGATCGTCACCGTCAATAGGACAGCGACGAGATGGCGCGGACTGAGAATGGTGCCGGCAAGCGTCGTGAGGGATTGCGGCTGAAACTGCACCCGCCGCGGGACAGCGGCAGCAATCCAGACGAAGACAAGCGCACACAAGATCGCGGCGGTGACGAATGCCGCGGACGGCCCGAAAGTGTAGCCGATGAAAGCGCCGCCCGGCACACCGACCACCTGCGCGATCGTCATGCCCGCGAATACGAAGGACAGCGCCTGACCGCGTGTCGCCTCCGTGCTTGTTGCGACCGCGATTGCGGCCGCCACCGGCGTAATCATGCCGGCGCCGATTGCCGCCAGAATCCGCGCCGCGTAAAGCCAACCCGGTGTCGGTGCGATTGCCGACAACAGGCTCGCCGCGACAAAAATTACAATGCCGCCGAGAATGACGGTCCGCCGTTGTAGTGCGCCGGTCAGCGCAATGAGCACCGGCGAGGTAAGGGCATAGCCGAGCGCATAAGCGCTCATCACCCATGCGGCCTGCACCTTGCTCATCGACAACGATTGCGCGAGCGGCGACAGCATTCCGATGACGAGGAAGGCGCCCGCGCCGACAGCGAAATTGACGAAGGCCAGCGGCAGCAGCAGAAATGTCGTACGCGTGGGCACGATTTCGGCAGGGGGGCTTTCGGTGGTCAAATGATCGCGCGCGTTATCTCGGGCCAATTTCGCGCCCGAAGTCGAGATCGCCGTCGAAGCCGCGGTAACTCTGCGGTGCATCCGCCCATAGCTCAGCTTGCACAGCGATGCGCGCAAGGGCAACTCTCACGCGCCTTGAGCTCCGCACGGCGCTCCTGGCCTTGATTTGGCTTCAACTCTTCTGGTGCATCAATGCCCCCTCCGGAAGCGGCTCTGCTCACTATCCGGAGCTTTCTGCCGGCGCGGGCGCAGATGCCGCCGGCGCCTAGGGTCCAATGAGGCTCAGAAATTCAGTTTTGATTTCCGCCATTGTGCTCCTCGCAGCGATGGGAACGGTGCTTGCGGCTGAACGGGGCCTATTGTGGAACGTGGTTCAGGTCTGCGTCACAAATCACGAGCTGACCGGCGGGTCCTTTCCTTGTCTCAACGTAAATACCGATCGGGGTCGTACACGCGGCTTTGCGACCATACGCGCACCGCTTGCCAAAACACATGTCGTCGTCTCCCCGACAGCAAGGATCACGGGGATCGAAGATCCTGAGCTTCAGTCTCCGGACCCACCAAATTATTTCCAGGATGCATGGGGTGCGCGAAAATATGTGATCGATGCGGCGGAGCGCCCGCTCAAGGATGCAGACATTGGCCTAGCCGTCAATTCGCGCCCCGGCCGGAGCCAGGATCAACTGCACATCCACGTCGACTGCTTGCAGCGCCGTTATGCGCAGCAGCTGCGCATGCATGATTCAACGATCCGGCCTGACAAATGGTCTCGCCTGCAATTTGCGCTTCGCGGACGGTATTACTGGGCCATGCTGCTCGATTCGGCCGACCTCAGCCAGACTAATCTTTTCAAGGCCGCAGCGACTCTTCTGCAAGTCTCGCCCGGGCAAATGGAGGACATGACTTTGGTCGTGGTGCCGAGACTTGGCACTGGCTTCTACGTTCTCGCCGATCAATATACGCCCGGCGCCATGGGCAAAGGCCACGGCGAGTTTTTGTTGGACCATTCTTGTTCGTGATCTCGCGCCAGGCAAAGCGAAAGCCGGCTAATTTGGCGTTCTGCTCTCGAGGAGCTTGATCGCAACGAGAAGCGCCCGGTTCGCCGGCGCCGCGATCCCGATCTCGCGTGCCTTTCGTACGACGTATCCGTTGAGATGATCGATCTCGGTCCGCTTGCCGCGGGCGAGATCCTGCGCCGTTGACGAATATTGGTTCGGCATGGAACCGGCGATCCCGAGCACCGTTTCGATCGTATCTGCCGGCAGTAGAACGCCGAGGCGAGCTGCGACTTCGACGCATTCAGCGATAACGTCGTTCATGATCTCGACGACACCTTCCACTTTTACCAGCCGTCCGTAGGGCAGCTGTGCGATTGCGGAGAGCGCGTTGTAGGAGCAATTGACGATCAGCTTGGCCCACAGTGCGCCTGTGACTTTCTCCGACACCTCTGCGGGGATGCCAGCATCGGCAAAGCAGGCGGCGATCCGTGCGCTTGCGGCGTTCGGGCCGATGACGAGCTCGCCGCGCCCATGGTGACGCACATGTCCCGGCGCCGGCATGTCAGTGGCAACATAGACGGCAACCGGCATGACGGGCATTTTCAGCAATGCTTGCAAACGCTCGGCATTGTCGACGCCGTTTTGCAGGCTGAGAATGCTCGCGTCCCGCTTCAAGTGCGGCGTCATATCCTCGCCGGCAGCGAGCGTGTCGTTTGATTTGACGCAGAACAGGATGAGATCTGCGCCCGACACGCCGGATGCTCCCGTGCTCGCGCCGACCCGCAGCGTCTCGGTAAAGCGGGCGGTCTCGAGGATCAGGCCGCGCGCGTTTATCGCCTCGACATGCTGGGGCCGCCCGATCAGGCAGACCTCATGGCCGGCCCGCGCCAGCATGGCGCCGTAATAGCAGCCGACGGCGCCCGCCCCCATCACAGCAACCTTCATTTCGCCCTTCATGTTGCTTCGTGTTAATGTCGGCGCCTGCCGTCGGCCGCCCTATTAGGCTCGTCCGCAAATCTTTTGTCGTATTCGAGGACCGCTTCGAGCAGGACCTGCGCGCCCGCGCCGCATTCCTCGAAACTCGTCGATTCCAATTCATTGTGGCTCAGTCCGCCCGCGCAGGGAACGAAAACCATCGTCGTCGGCGCAATGCGTGCGATGTAAGCTGCGTCGTGCCCCGCGCCTGAGACCATTCTGCGTGATGCATATCCGCATTTCCGCGCACCGGCTTCGACGCATTCGATTAGCTCCGGAGCGAATTTGACCGCCGGCGAGTTCCAGATGCGTTTTTCTTCGAACGCGAGTTTCAGCGGCTCCAGAATACGTAGCAAGGCGGCGCGGAAGTCCGTCTCCATGCGCTCGAGAACGGCATCGTCGGGATGCCGGAAATCGACGCAGAAGAAAACCTCGCCCGGGACCACATTGCGCGAATTCGGCCGATTCTCGAGCAGTCCGACCGTGCCGACCGCGTTCGGGGCATGCGCCAATGCGATCGCGTCGACCGCTTCGACGATGCGTGCCGCGCCGAGCAGTGCGTTCTTACGTAGGCGCATCGGCGTTGCGCCGGTATGCGCATCCTGGCCGGTGACCGTCACCTCGAACCAGCGGATGCCCTGCACCCCGGTGACGACGCCGATCATCTTGCCTTCGGCTTCGAGGATTGGCCCCTGTTCGATATGCAGCTCGAACATCGCGCCGATCTCTCGCGCACCGGCTTTCTCGCCGCCGCGATAGCCGATGCGGTCGAGTTCGTCGCCGAAGCGACGGCCTTCGCGGTCCTCCCGCGTGAACGCGTATTCGGACGTAAACACGCCGGCGAAGACTCCGGACGCCAGCATGGCAGGAGAGAAGCGCGAGCCCTCCTCGTTGGTCCAGTTGACCAGCATGATCGGCGCATTCGTCTGATAATCGCCAGCGTGCAACGTGCGCAGCACTTCCAGGCCAGCGAGCACGCCGAGCACGCCGTCGAATTTGCCGCCGCTCGGTTGCGTATCGAGATGCGAACCGATGCAGATCGGCGGCAGATCGAGGCGCCCCGCGCGGGTCGCAAACATGTTGCCGACTTCGTCGATGCCGATCGTGCAGCCGAGCGCCTCGCACGCATCGCGAAACCAGTCGCGGACGCGCTTGTCTTCATCCGACAAGGTCAGCCGCTTGATGCCGCCTTTGGACGTCGCGCCGATCTTCGCCGTTTCCATCAGCGAATCCCACAAGCGCTGTGGCTCGATCTGAAGATTGGGAATGGCGGGCGGCGCACTCATGACCAGAATTCCTGCTGCAACGGGGCTGGCTCCTCTTCGATCATCTCGTTTAACCGAGCACGACGCGGCGCCCCTCGTCGGCGGCCCAGTAGCCGGCATATTGAACGCGGATCGCCTCGAAGGCGAGATCGAGGCCTGAACGCGGCTCGCGGCCGAAAGCGACGCACTCCATGAAATCCTGAATCTCCTGGATGTAGCCGCGGGTCCACTCTTCCTCTAGGCAGATGAACTGCCAGCCTGTCTTGCGATCGACTTTTTCGGTGATGTAGACGCCCTTGAGCTTCGACTCATCGGTCTGATAGCTGAGCATGTGATTGTTCGGCGCGATGTTGGCGAAGAGAGCGCCACCGCTCGTATATGTCTCGACGAGATTGCGGACACCGCCGACGATCATGTCGCCGGCAAAGATCGTCGCCTTGGTTCCGTCGGAGAACGTCATGTTGAGGACGCCCCAATCCTCGACGTCGTTCGGGCGGGCCTGAATGTAGCGGCGCTCGTCGTCGCCGAGGGCAGCCGTCAGATTGCCGACGTCGCAGGTGACATCGGCGACACGGATGTTTTCGCCGCGCGCCGCGGCCTCGACCTGCTTGAGGTAGAGGCAGGCTGACAGCGGATGGCAGCCTTGACGAATGAGCGCGCCGCCGCCGGTCATCTCCCATTCCGCGGCGTGCGGCGCATGCGAGCCACTGTGGCTCTCCTCGGCCTTCATGAACAGGATCTTGTCGCGGGTCTCGCGTACGATTTCCGCAATCTTCGTTACGGCAGGCGCATAGACCCAGTCTTCGGCATAGAGAAACAGTCCGCCGCTGGCGCGGATCGCTGTGCGGGTGCGCTCCATCTCTTCCATCACGCGCTCGAACATCAGCGCTTTCGTGACCTCGCGTCCGATCGGCGTTGCGTCGCCGGGCCGGCCAAAATAGCCGGTGAATGGCTTCTCGCAGATCACATGCTTGCCTGCATGCATGCATGCGACCACCATCTCGGCATGCAGCGCGGGCGGCGTGCAGAGATCGATGACGTCGATCGTCCCGTCATTGAGCAGATCGCGCCAGTTCCGGCTCGTCTGCGGAATGCCAAATTTCCGGGCAAAATCGGCGACATGGTCTCCGCGGGAGACGACGCTGACTACATCTACATCGACGCTGTAGACACGGCGATACGCATGCATATGCAGCTCGGCGACGAAGCCGCTGCCGATGAGGCCTACTCTGACCTTCTTCACGTGAAAACTCCGAATAGCGGGACATGCGACAAATCAGGCCTGCTTGTCGCGTATGCGCAGAAACGACCGCACGCTCTGCGTGCCGGTCGCCATCCACCGCCTGACCGCGACGTTGACGCTCGGAATGTACATGAGCATCGTGCAGAGCGTCACCAATGCGAATGCCGTACAAATCGGCCGCGTGAAAAACGGCGAGATGCTGCCGTCAGACAGAACCAGCCCGCGGCGCAAGCTTTTGTCGAGCAGATGGCCAAGAACGAGGCCGAGCACGAAAGGCGCCATCTGATAGCCGCGCTGGCGCAGAAAGAAAGCGCCGATGCCGACCACGAGCATGACATACACATCAAACAGACGCGAGGCGCTGGCGAAAGCGCCGACAGACGCCAGGAGGAAGATGATCGGCATCAGAATCGCGCGCTTGATCCTGAGGACGAGCAAGAGCGGCCGTACCAGAAACAAGCCGAAGATGAGGATGCTGATTGTCGCGAACGAGGTCATCGCCACAACGTCGTAGACGAATTGCGGATGCTCGATCATCAGCATCGGCCCGGGCTGGATGCCGTGGATGATCATTGCCGCCATAAGCACAGCCGATGGCGCCGAGCCCGGAATGCCGAGCGCCAACGCCGGAATGATGTGACCGGGAATTGACGACATGTCGCCGGTCTCGGCCGCCATCAAGCCGTCGATCGAGCCCTTGCCGAATTGCTGGCGCTCCTTGCTCGTCGCTTTTGCCGCGGCGTAGGACATCCACGCGCCGGAATCTTCGCCGACGCCCGGCAAAAGACCGGTAAGTACGCCGATTGCGCCAGAGCGAAGCACGGTGCGCCAATATTGCGCCACCTCGCGGAAGCGCGGCAGCGTCGAATCCTTTAACGTGACCAGCTGCTTCTCACGCCGCTCGGCGAGATTGGTCAGAACTTCCGCAAAACCGAACGCACCGATCAGCGCGGGAATGAGGCCGATACCGCCGGATAGCTCGGACCAGCCGAAAGTGAAGCGGTCGAAGGCATAGAGTCCCTCCTGCCCGATCTGCGCGACGAACAATCCGAGCAGGCCGACCAGCCAGCCTTTCAGCGGATCATCGCCGACCAGACTTCCTGAAATGACGACGCCGAACAAAGCCAGCCAGAAGAACTCGAAGGCGCCGAAGGAGAGCGCAACTTCCGCAAGGAGCGGCGTGAACGCGGCAAGGCAGAGAACGCCGAACAAAGTGCCGCAAAATGCGCCTGACGTTGCGATGCCGATCGCGCGCCCAGCTTCGCCGCGCAACGCCAGAGCGTGCCCGTCGGCACAGGATGCCGCGTTCGCCGCTGTTCCGGGAATATTGAGCAAAATCGCCGAGCGCGAACCACCGTACAAGGTGCCGACGTAAGATGAGATCAGAATGAGGATTGCGTCATTCGCCGGCAATTTGAGCGTCAATGTCGTGAGCAGCGCGATACAGAGCGTCGCGGACAAACCCGGCAGACAACCGACAAGGATGCCGGTGAGCGATCCCGCGAGCGCAAAGAGCACCGACCAATGATTGAAGAAGCTGAGGTAAGCTTTCCCCAGCATCTCGATGCCTTGCATCGCGAATATCTCTAGGGAAGCCGCACGAGAAACAGTTTCTCGAAAACGAATGTGACCAGTGCGCCGGAACCGATGCCGATTGCAACCGCTACCACAGCACCGCGGACGAGCTGCGCTTTTGCCCGGAGCTCCGTAAAGCGCAGAGCGAAAATGCTGACCGACACAAACAGCGATGCCGCAAGCCAGAACGGCATGCGTCCAAGCAGCCCGACGGCATAGCCGATGCACAGCGCGAGCGCCAAAGCGAGCCGTCCATAGGCAACGCGGCGTTCATCGACGATGTACGGAACTGCGTGAAAGCCGCCGTTGCGCCATCCGCGCGCAAGCATCCATGCGGCGAAGAAAATCATGCCGAGTCCGAGCAGGCCGGGGACCAGCCCGGGAATCGTGTAGGGATTGATGTCCTGCGCCTCGAGCCGGTCCATGCGCCAGCAGGCGGCGAGGATCACGATTCCAAGGAGCATCCAGAGAAGCCCACCGGCGACATCGTCGCGGGGGCTTGTCCCAATGCTTTCGCCATGCGGCGCGTTTGTCGGTGCGGCGAGCGGGCGCTCGTCCATCTCGTTAGGATTCCTGCATCTCGTCAGGGCTTCGAGATGCCGAGCGTGTCCGGAGACACTTTCGCCTTGCCGGAATTGAATTGCTGCCACGCATTTGCCCGCACCGCCGGCATGACGGCTTTCTGCGCGTCCTCTCCCGCCATCGGACTGAACAGCGCACCGCGCTTTGTCGCATATTGCTTCAAGGCGGCATCTTGCGGCATCTTTTCCGACCAGATCTTATCAAGCGTTTTGGTTACTTCATCCGGGACACCCGGCGGCACGAAAATGCCGAAATAATTCACCGGCGATTTGAGGTTGGGTAAGATATTGGTGAGCGGCTCGATCGTGCCGTAGCCTTCGATCTGCAGCGGCTTGTCGCCGATCACCGCGAGCGGACGCAGCCGCTTGCCGAGGATCATCTCCGTTTGCTCGACCGCGAGCTGCGTCGTCGCTTGCGTCTCGCCGGAGACGGTCGCGACGACCGATGGTGCGCCGCCGTCATAGGTGACGTTTTTGTACGTGATCCCGGCCGCCTGCGCGATGCGCTCCATTGCGCTGTGGCCGGATGACTGCACACCGGCTGTTGCCACAGAAATTTGGCCGGGTTTTTCTTTCATCGCATCGATAATGTCCTTGGCCGTCTTGAACGGACGGTTTGCGCCGACGCTAAGCACTTCGACATTGGCGACGGTCAAATAGAGATGCCAATCCTTGATGCTCGTATTCAGCATCCCGAGCGTCTGATACGTTCCAAGATCCTGCGCCGCACCCGCGGTCCAGGTATAACCGTCTTTCGCGGCATCGAGCGCGCTGCGCGTCCCGATCGAGCCCGATGCGCCCGGCTGATTGACGATAACGATTTTCTGCTTGAGAATATCCTCGAGTTCCGCCGCAGCAACGCGCGTTGCCTGATCCGTCGAACCGCCTGCCGCCCATGGCACGATGAGATTGATCGGCCGCGAAGGCGCCCATTGCGCTTGCGCGATGCCGGCGCCGCCGCAGAAAATCGCAGCGAATGCGAGAAGGCGGTATGAACCCTTCATAATTCCTCCCGAAGCGGTGCGGCGCTGCGCCGGCTTTCCGCCGATCTCACCGATTTTGGCAGCGTACAATCTAGCGCGTTCGCGTCAACAGCGCCGCGGCCGTATGCGGCAACATTCAGGCGATCTTCGCGGGCTTCTTGATCGCGGCGAGCGCCTTGAATTCATCGGACTTCTTGTAGAAGGGGTCGAGCGGATAACAGCCCGAGACGAGGTCGTTGCGCGGCGCCGTCGTGCAATCGCTGAACGTGCGGCAGAGGCGCTTCTTCTGCAAGCCACGTCCTTCCAGCACGTCACGCGGCATTTCGGGATAGGCAAGCACCATGCGGCCGATGCCGATCACATCCGACCAGCCCTGATGAATGACGGCTTGCGCGACGTTCGGCAGGAATTCCTGCAAATAGGTGAACCCGGACGACATGATGCAGAAATCCGGGAAGCTCTCCTTCAACGCGCGCGTGACGTCGATCTGGCGCATCACGCCGACAAGCGGGTCTTCCGGCGGGTGATATCCGTCGGACGGCGGATAGCTCGCCGGGCGGCTCACATGCGGATTATAGTAGGGACTGCCGGCCACGACGTTCACCAAGCGCACGCCTATGCTGCGCATGATCTCGAACAACGCTTTCGGTTCGGTAAGATTGAACTCGACGGGATTGTTCTCATCGACGCCGAACGCGTATCTGTAGGGTAGAAGCTTTGTGACATCCTCCGAGATGCCCGGGCCGAGCGCGCCGGGCGTCGATTGCGCCAGGGCGGGCTTGAACGGCACGAGATCGACGGCGCTGAGCCGCACGCCGATGCGAAGGCCGGGCGCCTCCGCGCGAATGCCATCGACGATCTCACGCAAGAAGCGCGTGCGATTTTCGAGTGAGCCGCCGTAAGGGCCAGGTCGCGTGAACGCGCTGAGGAGCTCATGGGCGAGATAGCCGTGACAATGCTTGACGTCGACAAAATCGTAGCCGCAGTCCTGCACCTGCTTCGCGGAGCGGACGAAATCGTCGATCAGCCGCTTGATCTCATCGTCCGACATGATCGGACGGTCTTCGGGGTAACCGAACTTGCGATCAAGGATCGGATGCCGGTAGGCGATCTGTGACTCGAACTTGCGATTGTCGTTCGGCTTGCAGAACCGGCCGGAATGGGTGAGCTGCAGGCCGACAACAAGACCGTGATCGCTGCCGAACGCGTTCTTGTGTACTCGCACGAGCTCTTCGCGCAGCTCCGCCATGTCAGACTGCGTGTGATCGGCGAGATAGAGCTGGCGCGGATTGGCACGGCCGTCGGCTCGCACGGCAACGGCTTCACATCCCCAAATCAGCTTGGCGCCGCTTTCGCCGAAGCGGCGCCAGCGCCGGAACGTGTTTTCGCTCGGCCGGCCATCGGTCTGTCCGTCCCAACCCTCCATCGGGAGGATGCCGATGCGGTTGCCGATAGTCATGTCTTCGAATTTAAAGGAAGAGCCGAGTGGCGAGTCAGGGCCATGCGCGACGATGTCGTCGCAGGGCATGTCGATACCGAGCGAGGCGAGATGCGTTCGCAGTCCCGCGACGCCGCCGAGCGAGGGAACTTTTGGGTATTCGCCGAACTTCATCTCCGCTCCCTCGAGACTTTGTCAGACGTCGATGCCCGCGACCTGCAGAATACCGCGCATGCGCGACGTCGCCAGGTCAGGATCGAGCAGAATTCCGGCCTGATCGGCGAGGCGGAAAATCTCTGCGAGGTGCGGGATCGAGCGTGCACTCTCCTGTCCGCCGAGCATCCTGAAATGGCCTTGGTGGCCGTTGAGATAGGCAAGGAACACGATGCCGGTTTTATAAAACTGCGTCGGCGCTTTGAAAATGTGACGCGACAGCGGAACTGTCGGCGCGAGAATGTCGTGATATTCGTTGATGCTGCCGCGTCCGAGTGCAGCGAGCGCTGCCGATGCCGCCGGCGCGATAGCGTCGAAAATGCCGAGAAGGGCATCCGAATGCCCGTCCTCGTCGCCGGCGATAAGTTCGGGATAGTTGAAATCGTCGCCCGTATACATGCGCATGCCGGCGGGCAAGCGCCGGCGCATTGCGATTTCCTTGTCTTTGTCGAGAAGCGAAATCTTGATGCCATCGATCTTGTCGGCGTGCTCGGCGAGGATGCCGAGGCAAATATCCATTGCAGCGGGATGCTCGGGCGCGCCCCAATAGCCGGCAAGGGCGGGATCGAACATCTCGCCAAGCCAATGAATGATCACCGGCTCCCTCACGGCGCCCAGAATGCGGCCGTACACGAGCGCATAATCATCGGGCGTTTTGGCGGCTGCGACGAGGGCTCGGCTTGCCATCAAGATGATGCGGCCCCCCACGGATTCGATTGCGTCGACCTGCTCCTCATAGGCGCGGATCACGTCGTCAAGCGTCACATCAGGCGAGAGCGGGAGATGATCGGTGCCTGCGCCGGAAAATATGAGAGCGCCGGGAATGTCGCGCGCGGCTGCGACCGAGCGCCGGATGAGCTCCAGCGCCGTCGGCCAATCGAGGCCCATGCCGCGCTGCGCCGTGTCCATCGCTTCCGCGACGCCAAGGCCGAGCGACCAGAGATAGCGCCGGTAGGCGATCGTCGCGTCCCAATCAAGCGCGGTGGAGCGCCAGGGATCCGCATCCGCCAGCGGATCGGAAACGACATGCGCGGCGGAAAAAAAGATGCGGTTGCGCGGGCCGCCATTTGCTTTCGTCCAATCGCGAGGCGCACGCGTCCGGTAGGACACGACGCGGCGATCTGCCGTTGGCAGCTTGATGTCGGACATAGGCGCCAGTTAAGTGCGGGGCTCCGGCGCGGTCAACATCACGCGTGGGCCCGGACGCGGTATTCCGTGTGTTGCCGGTAAATCTCGTCTTCGCGCAATGTGCATTTGGAAAAATGCGGCACGTTCGGGCTGTTTGGAAAGCGCTGCGTCTCGAGCGCAATTCCGGAGCGCGCTTTGTACCTTTCACCGTTGATGCCGGGAACGTCCACATCGAGCTTGAAGCCGTTGTAGACCTGCAGTCCCGGTTCGCTGGTCCAGACCTCCATCCTGAGCGCGTCATCGGGCGCATGCAGGGTGGCGGCATGAGTAAGAGGATGAACACGCTCGCTGGCAAGCGGACGATTTAAGACGAAATTGATGTCGATATCGCTTGAACCTATGTCGCGCACCCCCGTGAAATCGCAAGCCGTTCCCTGCACCGGACAAATCTCGCCGGTCGGGATGCTGTCGGGGCCTACAGGCGTATAGAAGCTGGCGTTGAGCCAGAGTTTGTGCGCGCCGACGTTGCCCTGTCCCGCCAGATTGAAATAACCGTGATGCGTGAGATTGACGATCGTCGCGCGGTCGGTGGTCGCACTCAGCTCGATTTTCAGCGTGGCGAAATCGGTGAGTGTGTATGTGCAGGTTGCCTGCATCGTGCCGGGATAACCGGAATCGCCGTCTTGCGAGTCGAGGGCGAGGGTAACGTGGGTCGCGCTCGCATCCGTGAGCGACCACACCCGCTTGCCGAACGCGCCGGCGCCGCCATGCAGGTGATGGATGCCGCCGTCATTGCGGGTGAGCTCATACGTGTGTCCGTCGAGCGAAAAGCAGGCATCGGCAATGCGATTTGCGAAGCGGCCGATGATCGCGCCAAAGCTGCGGGAATGTATCGGGTAGGGATCAAAGCTGTCGAAGCCGAGCACGATATGTCGTCCGGTCGGCAGCACGAAATCGCGTACGACCGCACCCCAGGTGAGCACGCGGATTTTCGCACCCGCGGAATTGGCGAGCTCGATTTCGTGGACGGGCGCGCCGTTGAATTGTCCGGCTGTCCTGACGTTCATCCGCTCACCTTGCGCGCAAGCCCGGCTTTTGCTCGAGCCTCGAAAACGAAAATGCCCGGCTTGTGCCGGGCATTTGTGTTTTGAGAGCGCCGCTCCTCGACTTACTGGAACAGCTTCATCGCATTTGTAAGCGTCTGCAGAACGCCCCAGG
>JAFAVH010000018.1 GCA_019242655.1 Methylobacteriaceae bacterium | reverse complement strand
TGGTCAGGAACGCTATCGTTATTATCGAGCGGCGCCCACGTTTGGCACAAGCCCGGTCTGTCCGGTCGGCTCGAAGTGCCAGCTTCCATCGCCGGATTGTCCGTTCGGAATGTCCTACTGCCCGAGATACTTGGTTTGTCTCGACTGGCTCAGCGTCTGCCCTCCGTAGATGCGGGCATTCCGTCCTCAGGTCGTCAAGCCTCCTGCGGTTACAATAAACCGCTCGACCACGTCCACGCCCGCGCCTGCCTTGATGTTGGTGAACACGAACGGCCGTTCGCCGCGCATGCGCTTGGCGTCGCGTTCCATGACGCCGAGATCGGCGCCGACGAATGGCGCAAGATCTACCTTGTTGATGACGAGCAGGTCGGAGCGCGTGATGCCCGGCCCGCCTTTGCGCGGGATTTTTTCGCCGCCGGAGACGTCGATCACGTAGATCGTAAGATCGGCGAGCTCGGGCGAGAACGTCGCGGCGAGATTGTCGCCGCCGGATTCGACCAGCACGAGGTCGAGGCCGGGAAAGCGCTTGTTCATCGTCTCGACGGCGGCGAGATTCATCGAGCAATCTTCGCGGATCGCGGTGTGCGGGCAGCCGCCCGTCTCGACGCCCATGATCCGCTCAGGCGGCAGCGCGCCGACGCGCGTGAGGATTTCGGCGTCCTCCTTCGTGTAGATGTCGTTGGTGATGGCGCAGAGCTCGTATCGAGCGGCCATGCGCTTGCACAAAGCTTCCATGAGTGCGGTCTTGCCCGAGCCGACGGGCCCGCCGATACCGACACGCAGAGGACCGTGCGGGGAAGTCAATGCACTCTCCTTAATGCGCTCGCAATGACGGCGTCACGACCGGAATAACCGCGTATATTGCGTTTCATGTCTAAGACAAGCGAGATCGGAACGGAAGGCAGACCCGCCGAGATCGTCGAGGTCTTTGCTCGCGCAATCACGTGCGTTTTCCTGGATGAGAGGCAAAAGCGCGGCGATGATGCTCTGCCCATCTGTTTGTCCAATCATTCCCAAGCGTATGGCCGCTGATACTAAATTCGACACCAATCCGAGGTAATACATGTCGAGCGTCGCATCGAGCGAAACTTGATGCCCCGCGGCGGCAAGCGCGACGGCGATGGGATAGGCGATATCCTCGCGGGCATCGATGAAGTCGAGACCGGCGCAAGGCCAAGATTTGCGGATCGCCAGCAAAAAGGCATTTCCCTGCGTCGCCGTCTCGAGGTGACGCTCGCGGCTTGGAGCCATTGCGAGCGCGAGTTCGTTCAGCTCGGCAAGACAATTTGCATCATGCCTCGCCACTGCGCGATAAGCTTCCGCCAACAGGATCGCATCGTTGTGGAGAGCGCCGCGCTCGATCAGCGTCGCCAGCCAATCGCGCAGATCATCCGCGCTGCTTATGTCGCCCGCCTCGTGCGCCCATTCGAGTCCATGCGAATAGGCAAACGCGCCGACCGGGAACATCGGCGAGAACCAGATGGCGAGCGGCAGCTCCATCGCGCTATTCGCCTTCGCCGAGAAAGCGTGCGTGGTCGTGATCATGATCATACGCTCCGCGCTCCGGGCGAAATGGTCGCTCGACTGGCGTGATGCTGCAACCCTGCCCGCGCACCATCTCCGCCAGCACGTGATCGGCTTCGATGTAAATGGCGTCGGTTGTGATCTCTGCCGGCGTGTGGCGGTTTCCGATATGCCAAACGATGCGCAGGAGACGCAGCGGGTTCTCGGCCTTGATCTCGAGCAATTGCTGCGGCGCGGCTTTAACAAGAATGAGCCGGCCATCTTCAAGTTTGAGCGCATCGCCGTCATCAAGGCCGCTGGCTTTGTCGAGATCGAGCAGGAATTCAAGATCGCCGTCGCTCGTAAGCTTGATACGGCGGCGATGCCGGTGCTCGTGATCGAGTGTGACGCTGTCGGCGACGCGCTCCGGCTTCACCGCGAGCTTGCGGACGATTGATGTGGCGCGGATCATCGGCGACCGCCCTCACCCTGAGGAGGTTGCAAAGCAAACGTCTCGAAGGGCGGACGAAGGGCGCGTGTTGCCGTCCTTCGAGACGCCATCTGCGATGGCTCCTCAGGAAGAGGACCGTTGGTCCTCATCTCAAAACAAGAAATAGCGTTGCGCGAGCGGCAACACTTTTGCCGGCTCGCAGACCAACAATTCGCCGTCGGCGGTGACGGCATACGTTTCGGGATCGACGCGGACGTCCGGCGTCGCATCGTTGTGGATCAGCGACTTCTTGCTGATGCCGCCACGGACATTCTCGACGGGCACCAGCTCTTTCTGCACGCCGAGCCTGTCGCGCAAGCCGCTTTGCGCTGCCGACTTCGACACGAAAGTGACGCTGGTATTCGTCCGCGCTTTGCCGAACGCGCCGAACATCAGGCGATAGTGCACCGGCTGCGGCGTCGGGATCGAGGCGTTGGGGTCGCCCATCGCCGCGCCGACGATCATGCCGCCTTTGATGATCATGTCGGGCTTCACGCCGAAAAACGCGGGCGACCACAAAACCAGATCGGCCATCTTGCCGACCTCGACCGAGCCGATATGCTTCGAAACACCATGCGAAATGGCGGGGTTGATCGTGTATTTTGCGACATAGCGCTTGATCCGGTTGTTATCGTTGCCGTTGTCGCCCTTCAGCGGCCCGCGCTGCACCTTCATCTTGTGCGCGGTCTGCCAGGTGCGGATAACGACCTCGCCGATGCGGCCCATCGCCTGGCTGTCCGACGACATCATCGAGAGCGCGCCGATATCGTGCAGGATGTCTTCGGCCGCGATCGTCTCCTTGCGGATGCGGCTCTCGGCAAACGCCAAATCCTCGGCAATTGACGGATCGAGATGATGGCAGACCATCAGCATGTCGAGATGCTCGTCGAGCGTGTTCACCGTGAACGGCCGCGTCGGATTGGTCGATGACGGCAGCACGTTCGGCAGGCCGGCAACCTTGATGATGTCGGGCGCATGTCCGCCGCCGGCGCCTTCCGTATGAAAGGCGTGAATCGTGCGGCCCTTGAATGCGGCGATCGTATCTTCGACGAAGCCCGACTCGTTCAGCGTGTCGGTGTGGATCATGACCTGGATGTCGTGATCGTCGGCAACGGAGAGACAGCAATCGATCGCCGCCGGCGTCGTCCCCCAATCCTCGTGCAGTTTCAGCGCGCAGGCGCCGGCTTCGATCTGCTCGACAAGTCCGTCCGGCAGCGACGCGTTGCCCTTGCCGGCAAAACCGATGTTGACCGGAAACGCGTCGGCGGCCGCGATCATCTGATGGATGTGCCAAGGACCCGGCGTACAGGTCGTCGCGGCGGTGCCGGTCGCGGGTCCTGTGCCGCCGCCGAGCAACGTCGTGACCCCCGACATAAGCGCATCGTCGATCTGCTGCGGACAGATCATGTGGATATGCGAATCGAAGCCGCCGGCAGTCAGGATTTTGCCTTCGCCGGCAATCACTTCCGTGCCCGGCCCGACAACGATCGTGACGTTGGGCTGGATGTCGGGATTGCCGGCCTTGCCGATCGCTGCGATGCGGCCCTCCTTGATCGCGACATCGGCTTTGACGATACCCCAATGATCGACCACGACGGCATTGGTGATGACGCAATCAGCGGCGCCGTCTCTGTTCGTGACCTGGCTCTGGCCCATGCCGTCGCGGATCACCTTGCCGCCGCCGAATTTCACCTCGTCGCCATAGACGGTGAAATCTTTCTCGACCTCGAGAATGAGATCGGTATCGGCGAGCCGCATGCGGTCGCCCGTCGTCGGACCGAACATGTCGGCATAGGCGGCGCGCGGCAGCGAGGCGGGGGGACGGGTGTTTACGGGCATGTCCGGCGTCCGTGAGGAAAGGCGAAGGTGAGATGCGAGGGCTGTGCCGTCAGGAC
>JAFAVH010000365.1 GCA_019242655.1 Methylobacteriaceae bacterium | reverse complement strand
CATCGCCGCGCCGATGCCGGAGGTGATGTGGTCGTAGCCTGGCGCAATGTCGGTCGTCAGTGGGCCGAGCGTGTAGAACGGCGCCTCGCCGCATTGCTCGAGCTGCTTTTCCATGTTGACCTTGATCTTGTGCATCGGCACGTGACCGGGGCCCTCGATCATCACCTGGCAGCCTTTGTCCCAGGCGATCTTCGTCAATCCGCCGAGTGTCTCTAGCTCGGCAAATTGCGCGCGGTCGTTGGCGTCGGCGATGGAGCGGGGGCGCAGTCCGTCGCCCAATGAGAACGATACGTCGTAGGCGCGCATGATGTCGCAGATTTCGTCGAAGCGCTCGTAGAGGAAACTCTCGCGGTGATGGGCGAGGCACCAGCGCGCCATGATCGAGCCGCCGCGCGACACGATGCCGGTGACGCGATTTGCGGTGAGCGGCACATAGGCGAGCCGCACGCCGGCATGGATGGTGAAATAATCGACGCCCTGCTCGGCTTGCTCGATCAGCGTGTCTTTGAAGACGTCCCAGGTGAGCTTGATCGGATCGCCGCCGACTTTCTCCAACGCCTGATAGATTGGCACGGTGCCGATCGGCACTGGCGCATTGCGGATGATCCAGTCGCGGATGTTGTGGATGTTGCGGCCGGTCGAGAGATCCATGACCGTGTCGGCGCCCCAGCGGATCGACCACACCATCTTCTCGACTTCCTCGGCGACCGAGGACGTCACGGCGGAATTGCCGATATTGGCGTTGACCTTCACCAGGAAATTGCGGCCGATGATCATCGGCTCGAGCTCGGGGTGATTGATGTTGGACGGAATGATCGCGCGCCCGCGTGCGATCTCGTCGCGCACGAATTCCGGCGTGACAAAAGCCGGGACCGACGCGCCGAAGCTCTCGCCGTCGGCGAGACGCGCCTCGGCGCCGTCGACCGCGCGCTCGCGGCCGAGATTCTCGCGATGCGCGACGTAGATCATCTCTTCGGTGACGATGCCGGCACGCGCATATTCGTATTGCGTGACGGGCGCGCCGGATTTGCCGCGCAGCGGCGCGCGATTGGCCGGACATGGCGGCACAAGATGCTCGCCCGCGGCGCCACCATTGTCTTCGGGACGGATGTCGCGCCCGGTGTACGTTTCCAGTTCCGCGCGTTTCGCGAGCCAGGGCCGCGCCGATTGCAAACCGGCGCCGAGATCGGGCGCGAACATTTGTTCCGTGTACGGACCCGATGCATCGTAAACGCGCACCGGCGGCTCATTCGCGGACGGGTCGAGCGCAATTTCGCGGAACGGCACGCGCATGCCGTCGCGCGGCTGCACATAAATCTTGCGCGAACCGGTGAGCGGACCCATGGTGACGCTTTCCGGTAGAATTGGGCGCTTGGCATGCATGTTCATGGAAGTGCGTCCTCCGCGACCAGCGCTTTACGGAAGACGGGCGGATTCATGTCCGCGGGCCTTCCCTGCGCCGGCATTACCCAGATCAGGTTCGACGGGTGTGATCTCAGCCGCCCTCTTTGGCAGCACCCCGTGGCTCGAAGGACGTTAGCGTTCCGGGCCCGACACCGCAAGCGCGATAACGCCGGCGTCCTGCTTAGCCACACATGTGCGCAAAAAAGCGCGGGAGCGATGCTCCCGCGCTCGAAAAGCTCAGTCTAAGTGCGATCAGCGATTGACGGGATTCGGCGGCTGCGGAAGCTGCGTTCCGGTTCCCGGCGCTGCCGAGCGACCAGCCGAGCTATCTACGGGACCGCTGTTTTCGCGTTGTCCTTCACCAGGCGAGCCCGCGCCGAAGGCGCCCGCGCCACGCGCCGGAGTCGTCGAGGGATTACCCTTGTTCATCGTGTCCTGCGCGAAGGCAGGCGCCAAGCTTAGGATAGTCGCGACTGCCGCGACCGTTGCGGTTAACTTCTTCATTTCCGTCTCCAATTTTTGTTGCGGCGGATAACGAACTCAAATCGAGAAGGTTGCGCAGAACAGACTTGGACTTGGCTTCGGATTTCGCTATTGCAGCGCTTGCGGAAGCGCAGCCATTTGCGCAGCGAAGCTCTTTGTTAGTTGGCTGAGGAACCCGTCTTGAAAGCTGTCAGCGTACGCGGCTTGAGCAAGACGTGGGGCAACACGCAAATTTTGAACGACATAAGCTTCAGCATCGAAGCCGGTTCATTCGCAGCTCTGCTCGGCCCTTCCGGCTGCGGCAAGTCGACGACATTGCGCATCATTGCCGGGCTTGACGATGCGACAAGCGGCACGGTCGAGATTGCCGGCGAAGACGTGACCGCCTGGCCGGCTGCAAAGCGTGGCGTTGCGATGGTGTTTCAATCCTATGCTTTGTTTCCGCATTTGAGCGTGCGTGAAAACATCCTGTTCGGCCTGAAGATCCGCCGCGTGCCGCGCGATGCACGCGATGCGCGCTTGGCAAGGACCGCGGAGCTTCTCGGCTTGACGCCGCTTCTCGAGCGCAAGCCCGCGCAATTGTCCGGCGGCCAGCAGCAGCGCGTCGCCCTTGCGCGCGCAATCATCGCGGAGAACCCCGTCTGTCTCATGGACGAACCTTTGTCCAATCTCGATGCGCAATTGCGTGCCGAGATGCGCCGCGAATTGCGCGCGCTGCAGCAGCGCCTGCGCATGACGGTCATCTACGTCACGCACGATCAGGTCGAGGCGATGACGATGGCCGATCAGATCATCCTGATGAATGGCGGGCGCATCGAGCAGGCGGCGAAACCCGCGGAGATTTACGAGCAGCCGGCGAGCGTGTTTGCGGCGAGATTCGTCGGCACGCCGCCGATGAACGTCATGCCGGCGGAATCGCTCGCGCACGTTTGTTCTCAGGCTCCGAGGCCGGCCGGCATCGATTTGCGGTCCTTGCTCGTCGGCGTGCGCCCCGAAAACATCCGGCTTGACGAAAGCGGCCTCTCGGCGGACGTGAAATCGGTGGAATATCTCGGCGCCGAGACGATGATCGAGGCGGATGCCGCGGGGACGTCAATTCTGGCGCGCATCAACGGCCGCGCCCCTTGTCACGCCGGCGATTGCGTGCGTCTCACATGGCCGCCGGACGCGATGCACTGGTTCGACATGTCAACAGGCCGTCGCATAGAATGTTGAAAACCGCCGGAGCGTGGTTGCCAAGGGAGGGACAGAAATGGATCGACGCGATTTTCTGACGGGCACGACGGCGTTCGCCGGCGCGGCGCTGACGCACGCGCCCGCACAAGCCGCCGACCCGACGGAGATCACCTTCTATTATCCCGTCGCCGTCGGCGGCCCGATCACGAAAATCGTCGACGGCTATGCCGCCGATTTCGAGAAAGAGAATCCGGACATCAAGGTGCGGCCGATCTATGCCGGCACGTACCAGGAAACGCTGGTCAAGATGTTGACCGCGCACAAAAGCGGCACGCCGCCGACGACGTCGGTTCTGCTTTCGACCGACATGTTCTCGCTGATCGACGAGGACGCCATTATTCCCGTTGACGGCCTCTTAAAAAGCGATGCCGACCACGCGTGGCTGAAGAGTTTCTTCCCAGCCTTCATGGAGAACAGCCGCACGGGCGGTGAGACCTGGGGCATTCCGTTCCAGCGCTCGACGATCGTGCTCTACTGGAACAAGGACGCGTTCCGCGAAGCAGGTCTCGATCCCGAGACGCCGCCGAAGACCTGGGACGAGCACGTCGCTTTCGCCGAGAAGCTGACGAAGCGCGATGCGTCCGGCAATGTGACGCAATGGGGAACGCAGATTCCCTCGACCGGCTTCCAATACTGGCTGTTCCAGGCGCTCGCGACGGAGGCCGGCACCAAGCTGATGGATGAAGCCGGCACGCACACATTCTTCGACAAGCCTCAATCGATCGAGGCGCTGCAATATTGGGCGGACCTGTCGCAGAAACATAAATGTCATCCGCCCGGAATCGTCGAATGGGGTACGACGCCCAAAGACTTCTTCGAGCGCAAATGCGCGATGATGTGGACGACGACGGGTAATCTCACCAACGTGCGTAACAACGCGAAATTTCCCTTTGGCGTCGCTATGCTGCCGGCGCACAAGCAGCCGGGCAGCCCCACCGGCGGCGGCAATTTTTACATCTCCAAGAAAGCTCCGGCCGAGCAGCAAGCGGCGGCTTTACGCTTCATCCAATGGATGACGAACGCTGAGCGGGCAGCGCAATGGAGCGTCGATACCGGCTACGTGGCGGTGCGGCCGGATGCCTACGACACGCCGGCAATGAAAGCTTATGTCGAGAAATTCCCGGCTGCTGCGGTGGCGCGAGATCAGCTTCAATACGCGACGGCGGAATTGTCCACGCACGAAAACCAGCGTGTGACGAAGGCCCTCAATGA
>JAFAVH010000363.1 GCA_019242655.1 Methylobacteriaceae bacterium | reverse complement strand
GTCAGCGAGAAGCCGCATCGCCGCGGCGAGGCCGTCGGCCGACGGCGCGACGACGAGTCCCGTGATACCGTCGCGCACGCGTTCGCTGGCGCCGCAGCGCTCCGACGCGAGCGCGGCGACGCCGCTTGCCGCCGCCTCGTAGACCGTGAGCGGGCCGGTCTCGTACCAGAGCGACGGCGCGATCACGGCGCGGGTTCTCTCGCGCAACAAAGAAGCGACCGCCGCGCGCGATTGCCAGCCGAGAAGCTCGGCTGCCGGATTGGCGGCGCGGATCGCTGCTTCGGCCGGTCCCTCGCCGACGAAGCGGATGGGCACGCCGGCCTGGCGCGCCGCCGCCGCCGCGACGATCGCGCCTTTCTCCGGGGTGAGCCGGCCGATATAGGCGAAGGCGGCGCCGGGCTCGATACGCGCCGGCTCGCCCTTCGAAGCGTCGACCGGATTGTCGATGCGGTGATGCCGGAACGTCTTCGGCAGGAACGGCTGCAGCGTGTCGCGGCCCCGATCCGACACATGCACGATGTCGAGATCGGCGCCCCGCAACGCCGTGGCGGTTGCAGCGGAGCGCGCCACCCGGATCGCCTTGAACGCGCGCGAGCGCGGATCGCACGGCGCCATCAGGCATGCCGCCGACAGCGGCGTGAGCGCGCACGGCGCCTGCCGGTCGAAGCGGTAATAAACGCCGTTCGGGCAGGCGATGAAATAATCGTGGGCGGTGACGACGACCGGCGGGCCTGCGCGCAACGCGGCGTCGAAAACGGAGGGCGAAAAGCCGCGCGTCCATTGATGGATGTGGATGACCGCCTCGCCGGCGCGCGCCGCTGCCGGCAAGATTGCGCGGAGCGCGCGGTCGGCGGCGCGGTTCCACACGCCCTCGATCGCGCCCGATAGCGCCGGCCGGTCCCAGACATCGGCGAGGCCGAGGCAGATGCACTCGATCAAGGGATGATCGAGCCGCGCGTCGCGGCCGGGCACGGCGTGGACGAACGTCACCGCCACTCCCGCTTCGGCGAGCGCGCGCGCGGAAGCGATGGCGACGGCCTGCGAGCCGCCGCCCGGCGTCGCGAAATCGCAGAGGATGATGACTTTCATGGCGGGCGAGGGGAGCTGGCGCGGACCCCGCGAGCATCCGACGATGCCGTGAAGAAAGGCTTGCGGTCGTGGGGTTTGGGGACGCGCTTCGGCGTTCCTCGAACACCACGTCCCCGGACGCATGGAGCGCAGCGGAATGCGATCCGGGGTCCAGAGCAGATGCGCAACGCAGGCAAGCTTGCGCAGCCTGCGTAGACTTGGCTGCGTGTGCCCCTGGATCCCGGATGCCGCTGCGCGGCTCCGGGAATGTGGGCGCGCGTCATCCTTGTTGCGCATCGCTGCGCGATTTCAAAGAGCGCTCGCACCATCGCTGATGCGGATAAAAGGACACGGGTGCCGAGCGGCCGATCCATTTAGTTTTATGCCGGTCGCCCGGCGCCCATGTACGGCGATTTGTGTCTCTCGCGTCCCGCATCTTCGCGGATTTCGGTGCTGCCACCTAAATCCACTCAAGCGATCTGAGCCGCGGACCGGTCATAGTGCCGGACGGGCGGGTTACTCCGCGTCCGCGCGCCTTTCGGGCGCACGGCCACCGGTTTGCAAGAGCCTCCCGAGGCGCGGGGCCGGTTTGAACCCCACGCCGCAGGCGCCGCTTCCCGCCCGCAAGGCCCGGAACCGACCGGACGCTGCCCTAGGTGGGCGGGAACGGCAGGGTTATAGACATATTTTCCTGCTATTGTCAATAAAAACCTTCCGTGCTGAGCGCGTCAAGCCGGGAATGCACGACAAACAAGTGCGCGAACGCTGCTCGTTGGCTAACCTCTCCCCGCTCGCATGTCGGCTGTTGCCGACATGCGCACTCTGGGTGCCGAGGTCGCCGACAGGCGACTTCGGATCGGGAGAGGGTGGTCCGCGCGTTAGCGCGGGGTCGGGTGAGGGGTCATTGCTGGCGGTATGGGGCACGCTTTAAAAGGCGGGTGAATCATCAACGCCGCCGCAACATGCCGACGAAAAAGAACCGCAAGGCGATCCGCGCGGAAATCCGGGAATTGCTAGCTCAGCAGCCGCGCGGCGAACCAGATCGCACTATCACAAGGCTGCAGGCGACGCGTCACTTGATACATGCCGCAATTCGTATGACCTTCTGGGAAGAAGACCCGTTCGCGATTCACCTGAGCGTGTCATCGGCAAACCGTGTTCTAACTGACCTTGCGAAAGCGAAAGGCATCACCCTGCAATTCGACTGGAACGACCGGTTTAAGGATGAGTATAAACAGCTCGGCTTCGCGATTTTATCCGAGACTTACGACTTTCTTCGACATTCTGACGAAACCCCGGACGCGGTTCATGGGGTACGCAGCATAGTACAACGAAACGATCTCGACCTTCTTATGGCCGCTAAACGATTTAAAGAAATCGACGGTCATCCAACACAGCACATGATGAGCTTTTGTCAGTTTGGGTTGTCGCAGTATCCTACGCTCTTTCGCGAGTTCGAGCCACCGACCGATAGCGTAGTAAAACAGATGCAACTCGCGTCAGCCGCCTTCTCAAGGCGGGATATCCTGCGAGCATGGCGAACGCTCTTCAGAAACGATCCTATTCTCGTCGGCGAGAGAAAAGTAGATTTGATAGACTTAGGAGAGATCGATCCGCCTTAGCGCTCGCGAAGGGCACGAGGCGATGCAGCGCGTAACTGGGAACGGGAATGAGCGACCCTGAATGCATCAAGTCCAAAGACGGCAGCCAAGGCACCGGCGCAGACGCGCTCATCAAACATTTAGAGAAGAAGCGACGAAGCATCCAGAGGCAAAACCGCAATCGTGAGCGTTTGCTCTGGATTGCTTCGCTCCGCTCGCAATGACGCGCTTCGCGCCGACCCTTCATCCGTCATTGCTTCAGAAGTGACACCTTCTCCCCGCAAGGGGAGAGAAGGGACGCGCGTCATCGTTGGTTCTGAAGAGGCGAAAAGCGGGCCGCCGTCAACCTGCGAGGCGAAACTAAATTCTTTTGCCTCACCCATCCCCCGCTCAAACCCAGGCTATTTATTAAGTTCGCGGATAGCCTCGTCAGCCTTCCGTTCGAGACGCAGCACCTGACGAACAATATTTCGGTCGCCAAACACCTCCGCAGAGCGGCGGGCGTAAGATGAGAAATTCCGACCTCCTATGGGCGAAAAGCGTCTGCGAAGTCCTTTTGTGAAAATTCGAGTTGCGCTTCCTTCAGCAATAGCGTTCGCTCCAATCTCGCCGATCTGATCAATCGCTCTCCTCATCCGCCGCCAGCGTTTCGCCAAGGAGCTAGGGCGAATGCATGAGCCAGCCGGCGAAACATTAAAGCCAAGATACTGGAATGTTGTAGGATTTGCTGTATCAAAAACCGATCGCTCGGTCTTTTCATCTTTTATCTCGAGGCCATGAACCTCGATTGCTTCCATCAGCTTCATTTTTAGACCGTCCTCAGCGCTAAGAGGACAGATAATGATTATGTCGTCGGAATACCGCTGGTACATTGCCCGCTGAGAAATACAAGCAGACTGCATCGTCTTATCAACATCCATCATATATAGGTTGGACAAGGCGCTACTGATCGGCGTGCCTTGTGGGATGCCATACGCATTCGGATTTGTACCAAAAATGATGCCCGCCTTCTTGGCTTCCGCAACCGTTGTGATTGGCGCAAGTGAGCGACTCTTCAAGCGCGGGCCAAAGATCGGATTATTTTTGAGGTCCT
This sequence comes from Methylobacteriaceae bacterium, assembly GCA_019242655.1. GTDB lineage: Bacteria > Pseudomonadota > Alphaproteobacteria > Rhizobiales > Beijerinckiaceae > JAFASC01. The sequence goes on along the minus strand of JAFAVH010000363.1, from coordinate 1,215 downwards.
GAAGCGATACTGAGGTATGATGAGTAACATACCTGAATGTCTTATACCAATCCTCGGGAAGCTCTTGAACGCCTAGAAGACGCTTCAAACGCTCCTTGAGCAAATCATGTTTTAAATTATTAAAAAATTCCGTGATGTCGAAGCACAAAACGATGCATGGCTGATTGGCACACGCAAATCGATACGCATCAAACGAGAAATGGTAGTTGCCCTTTCCAAGTTTTCGATACGCGATCACACAATCTGCGAGGCCTTCTGCTTCATAAAAAGTATTCAAACGGCTCGTCAGATCGGACGCATACTTCGATAGAATGCATGCATCTCTATGAGAAGCATACATTATCGGACGTTCCTTAAAGATGGTCCGGCCTTCTTAAGGCTTATATCGCTTTACGCGTTTCACATACCGAATTAGCGGTGACCAAGAATGGGCGCGAACGAAATTCGGATCCGCAGCTACACGATCAACGAACTTTTCGTCGACGCAAGCATCGAAGTGCTTATATCCTCTCTGTTTGAACCAGGGATGCTTCACGCGTTACCTTTTTGCAAAGTCCGGAGAGCTAGCTCTGACTCGGAGCTTCGGCATGCCGAACGCTCTCCGGACGCACGCTGATTATCTGCCAGCTAATCCCGCGTGGTCGAAGCGGGCCTCTCCAGCACGAGTCTGAAAAACGTAGCGCACTATGGTGCAGTCCTGGAGGTACGAGCGATGCTCGCAAGTCCGCCGCTGTCGATTGCGCCGGCAGTGACCTTCCTGGTCATCTGCTGGATCGGCTTCGTCGCACAGCAACTTGACACGTCCAACGACCTTACCCTTCGGCCAATTCCGAGGGCAGCAGCAATCAATCTGATTCGCTGCCGAGCTGTAACGTAAAAGTTCTGGATTTGTTCGGTTGCGCGCGCTACGGCGCAAAATCGTTGTTGATGCTCGAAATGACGGAAGCCGAGCGGCCGAGGGAGGGCGAGTGCCCTTACCGGAAACTGTACGTACTCGACCAGCTACTCCGCCGCGGCCTGGCCCCCGCCAAACCGGCGCACGACATAATCCTCGACGATCTGCTTGAACTCTTGCGCGATGCCTTCGCCACGAAGAGTCATCGCCTTCTTGCCGTCGATGAAGACCGGCGCCGACGGCGTCTCGCCGGTGCCGGGCAGCGAGATGCCGATGTCGGCGTGCTTCGATTCGCCGGGGCCGTTGACGATGCAGCCCAT
>JAFAVH010000306.1 GCA_019242655.1 Methylobacteriaceae bacterium | reverse complement strand
CCGATCTGCAGACGATCTCGGCTTCGACGTTCGACACGGACAAGGATTGGATCTTTGTCGCTGCGAAAGATTTCGGCGCAAAATGCGGAGCGCAAATTCAAGCGACGCAGCAGATGTTCCGTGACACGCAGGTCGTGCGCGAAGTTCGTTATGTCGGCGGCATTTTCGTGCCGGTCTTCCCGACCTACATCGTCGCGCCGGTCGTCGTCGATCTCAATATCGGCTGGTTCCCATGGGGCCCGGGCTTCATCGGCGGGATCTTCAATGTGTGGAACTTCGTCTGGAACAACATCGAGATCAATGTCGTGGTCAACGTCTGCCATCCAAACAACATTCAGCCGATGCAGAAACCGATCACGCCAATCACTTCGAATCCGCCACCGCCTCCCGGAGGTTCGAAGCCGCCGATCCCGATCGACATTCCGAAGCTGCCGCCGCGCGTCGATAACCCGCCACCGCAATTGCCGCCGCGCGCTGACATCCCGCCGGTACGGGTGTTCACACCGCCGCCTGTGATCGACAAGGTGCCGCCACGTGTCGTCACCGTCGATCCGCCGCCGGTCTTCGTTCCGCCGGTCGTGCGGCCCCCGCTGAGCAAGCCGCCGGTCATCGATCGGTGCTTCGGCGGACGCTGCCAACCTCCGATCCTCGGCAGAATCGGCAGCGGTGACAACACGCCGAAGCCAAGCCGCACGCCGACGGTTTTCGGTGGCGGCAGAGGGCCTGTCTTCACGAACATAGGGCGTCAGGCCGGTGTCGGAGCGTCACCCAGTCCCATGTTCACCGGCCGCAGCGTCGCCACGCCCGCCTTTGCGCGTGCTGGTGGAAATTCGGTCGGAGCCGGGTTCGGCATGATGCACGGCGGGGGCGCGGGTTTCGGCCGCTTCCACTAAAATCATCTACGCGACAAGAAGAGGCGCCGCTTGCGGCGCCTCTTTAGTTTCTGAGCGGCTCCGCATGGCCGACGACGCGGACTATCCCCGGTATATCGGCGCGCAGTTTGTGATCGAGCTCGTCGACCGCTTCGTGCACCGTGAGCACGGACAGAGTCGGATCGACGCGACAATGATAGTTGACGACGAGACCGACCGGCGTCTCCCGTACACGCAGATTGTGCACGTCCGAGATGGTGCCGCCTTCTACAGCGCGTCGCTTCAGCGCAGCGAGGATGTGTTCCGTTGTTGCGGGATTGATGTCCTGGCCGGCGAGTTCCTGCGTTTCCAAGGGCTCGATGTGGCTCTCGACTTCGATCGATTCGCCGAGTTCCTTTTCCAGAGACGTTTCAAGGTCGCTGGCGATTTCGTGCGCCTTGCCGTGCGGCATCCGCCCATCGAGTTCGAGGTCGAAGCTGACGGAGCGGCGTCCGCCAACTTCCTGAATTGTGACGTGGTGGATCGGCAATCGCCGGCGCGCCGAAACCAGAAGCACGCGCTCGAGCACCGTCTCGTCATCGAGCGCGAGCGGCGTCGCAGTCACCGTCAGATTGGAATCGGGGAAGGCGCGCGTGGCCGCTTCTTGAACCGCTGCACGGATCGCGCTGACGCGTTCGATTGGAAGCGTGCGGGCGACGCCGATATCGATCTCGCCGAGCACCTCGGCGCCAACGGGCCGCAATTTGATGTTCTCGACCGTCGCAACGCCGGGCACACGCCCGATAATCCGCTCCAACCGGTCCGCCATTCCCTTTGGCGCGGTGTCGAGAAGCGTATCGATCGTTCGCCGTGCGAGCCGCCAACCGGCAATCGCAATGAAGCAGGCGATGCCGAACGCCGCGAATGTGTCGCCTTGCGGATAGCCGAGCCGTGCTGCGATCAATCCGATCAGCACCAGCGTCGACGCGATGAAGTCGCTCGAAAAGTGCAGTGCGTCGGCGGCGAGCGCATCGCTCTTGGTCTCGCGGGCGATTTTGGACAGGCCGCGCCAGCGAACGATGTCGACGATGATCGAGACGATGAGAACCCCAAAGACCGGCCAGCTCGCATCGATTTGAGCCGGCGCAAGCGACAGCCGGCGCACCGCCTCGATGACCACGAAGGCAGCGAGCGCAAACAGAAATCCGGTTTCGCCGAGTGCCGCGAGCGCTTCGAACTTTCCATGCCCGTAATGATGCTCTTCGTCAGCGGGTTTGCCTGCAGCACGCACGGCAAAGTAGGTGACCACCGTCGCGCCGGTATCCAGGAACGAATGGCCGGCCTCCGACAGAAGCGCGAGCGAGCCGGAAAACACGCCGGCAACGAACTTGCCAAGCGTCAGCGCGGCACTCGCGAGGATCGAGGCGAGCGCGGCTTTCTGTTTCAATGCCTGAATGTCCGGCACGTTTGCACCTCGCGGAGCGCCGCTCTAGCAAGAAGGGTGCTCTATTCCAAGCAAGACGCGACGGCTGTAGCCGATGGGGGAGGGGATGAGCTAAAAAGGCGCGTGACTTGGTGTCCGTGGACGGAGGTTTTAGGTGGAATATCTGCACACGATGATCCGTGTGAGCGATCTCGATCAGTCGCTCGATTTTTTCGTCAACAAGTTCGGGCTGAAAGAGGTCCGGCGCAGAGAAGACGAGAAGGGCCGCTACACGCTCGTCTTTCTTGCCGCGCCCGATGACGTCGACCGCGCGAAAGAAAAGCAGGCGCCGCTCGTCGAGCTCACCTACAATTGGGATTCGGAAACTTACACCGGCGGCCGCAATTTCGGCCATCTCGCTTATCGCGTCGATGACATCTACGCCCTTTGCAAGAAGCTGATGGATAAAGGCGTCACGATCAACCGTCCGCCGCGCGACGGCAACATGGCTTTCATCCGCACGCCCGACGGCATTTCGATCGAGCTTTTGCAGAAAGGCGGTGCGAAGCCGCCGCAGGAACCCTGGGCTTCGATGGCGAATACCGGGACCTGGTGACGGCATGGCTTCCTTGAGCCGCGACCGGTTGGAGGCGGCGCTTGCGCGGATCAACGACCCGAAAGGGGAGGGCAGCCGCGCCTTCCGCAAGCTCTATGCCGAGGAGGCGCGCGCTGCCGCCGACGCCGCGGATGCGCGGGCGAAACACGGTCACTCCCTGGGGCCGCTCGATGGGAAGATCGTCTCCATCAAGGACCTGTTCGATGTCGCCGGCGAGCCGACGACCGGCGGCGCCAAGGTCTACGAGTCCGCAGCCCCGGCCAAAGCCGATGCGCCTGTCATCCAGAGGCTGCGGGGCGCCGGCGCGGTGATCGTCGGCAAGACGAACATGACCGAATTCGCCTTTTCCGGCATCGGCATGAACCCGCATTACGGCACGCCCGGTAATCCCGCCGATCGCGGGCGGGTGCCCGGCGGCTCGTCATCGGGCGCCGCGGTCGCGCTGGCCGACGGCATGTGCGAGATTTCGATCGGCTCGGATACGGGCGGATCGGTGCGCGTGCCCGCCGCCTTTTGCGGCGTCACCGGCTTCAAACCCACCCAATCGCGCATTCCGCGCACCGGCGCAATGGCGCTGTCGCTGACGCTCGATTCAGTCGGGCCGATGACGCCATCGATCGCCGACGCCGCGGCGACGGACGCGATTCTTGCCGGGGAAAGGCCACCGAAGCTCGTTCTTCGTGAACCCTCGGCGCTGCGCCTCGCCGTGGCGCGCGGCCGGCTTCTGAGCGGCTTGGATAAAGCCGTCGAAAGCGCATTCGACCGGGCAATTTTCTTGCTCGGCCGCGCGGGTGCGCGGATCGTCGATATCGACATCGAGCCGCTGCTTGACGGTCTCGACCAAATCCACGCGATCGGTTCGATTTCCGCCGTCGAAGCAGCGTATGTGCATCGCGACGTGTTGGACAAACGGGCGCGCGAAATTGACCAGCGCGTGGTGCGCCGCATTCAGTCCGGCTGCAAGGTTTCGGGCGCCGATTACGTCCGCATGATCGAGATCCGCCGGGCAACGGTCGAGAAAGCAGCCGAACAATTCGCGCCATACGATGCGATTGTTCTGCCGACGACGGCAATCGTTGCGCCGGTGATTGCAGACCTGGCGAAGGACGACGAACTTTTCGCGCGCGTGAACCTGCACGTTCTGCGCAACACCACGGTGTTCAATCTCTTGGATTGCTGTGGCTTGTCTCTGCCCATCCCGGATGCGGGGCCGCTGCCCGTCGGCTTCATGATGATGGGCGCGCGCGGTACTGACGCAAACATCCTTGCCGCCGGCGTCGCGGTCGAAAAGTTGTTCCACTGAGCCCAAAAGCAAAAGCGCGCCCTGGGGGCGCGCTTCAGCTAGGTTACGCTATCGAGCGTTGGTGCCTTACCACCAATAGCGGCGGTGCCAGCCCCAACCCCAGTAGCGACGGCGCCAGTAGCGACGGCGGCGATAGCCCCAATAGCGGCGGCGCCAATAACGCCGGCGGCGCCAACGCCAATACACGTTCTCAACCTTGGCGTCCGCGATATCCTCGGGCGTTGCAATGGCAGCGGCTGGTGCTTCGCCGGGCTTCGGCCCGGGTTGCGGAAGGGGGCTTACCGGCATCGCTTCGGCGGGCAGGGTCGCCAAAGCAGCGGCTGCCCCGGCTACGCCGATAGCTACTTTCAAGAAACCACGTCTATCCATCAGATCCTCCGGTCTCGAACAAACGGCCCCCTCGTCTCACGCCGAGACAAGATTAATCTTGAGCAGAAGCACTGGCTTGGCAAGTGTCTTGGCAAGTGTTCTGCGGTGCCCGGCGTGAAATTGGTGAATCGAGGGTGCTCGTGGGGACATGGCCAGACCTATTCCCTCATCATTTCGTTTGGTTGACAAAGCCGGCCGGCGTGTTGTGAGTTGCCCGCAATGCTCGGGGCACTTGAGCAAATCGGGAGGACTCCATGCTTTCACGACGCCATGTTCTGGCGGGCGCCGTTGCCGCTCCGGCTTTGCTCAAAGCTTCGCGCGGTCAGGCAGCGCAGACGCTCAAAATCTCGCACCAATTTCCCGGCGGCTCGATAGATCAGGGCGATTTTCGCGACCGCCTGTGCCGCAAGTTCGCGCAGGAACTCTCGAAGCGCACCAACGGCGCGCTGGTCGGCGAAGTCTACCCGAACTCGTCCTTGATGAAGACCAATGCGCAATTCTCCGCGATGCGCAAAGGCGCGCTCGATATGAGCCTCTACCCCATGCCCTATGCAGGCGGCGAGCTCCCCGAGCTCAATATCGGCCTCATGCCGTGCCTTGTTTCGTCCTACACGCAGGGCGCTGCTTGGAAGAATTCCGATATCGGCCGCGAGATGACGAAATTCCTCGCCGACAAGGGGATCATCATGGTCTCCTGGATATGGCAGGCCGGGGGCTGCGCCACACGCGGGCAGAAGCTTGTCGGGCCGGAAGATGCCAAGGGCCAGAAAGTGCGCGGTGGCTCGCGCGAAATGGACATGATGTTCAAGCAGGCCGGCGCCGCCGTCGTCTCGATGCCCTCCAACGAGACGTATGCGGCAATGCAGACAGGCGCCGCCGACGCGGTGGTGACATCGTCGACGAGCCTTATCTCGTTCCGTCTGGAAGAGCTGGCGAAACACCTCACCACCGGTCACGGCAAATCTTATTGGTTCATGTGTGAGCCTTTGATGATGTCGAAGGCGATTTTCGATGCGCTGCCGAAGGACCAGCAGAGCGCGATCTTGGAAATCGGTGCCTCACTCGAAAGCTTCGGCACTGACGCAGCGAAAGCCGACGACGAGGAAGTCGTTAAAGTCTACAAAGCCAAGGGCGTAACGATCGACGATCTCGACGATGCCTCGCTCGCGAAGTGGCGCGACATCGCGCGCGACACCGCCTGGAAGGACTACGCCGGCAAATCCGAGACGACCGCGCGCTTCATGAAGCTCGCCGAGGCGGTGGCCGAGAAGAACGCCTGAACATGCGTCACCAAGGCGATGCCGCGCTCGATATCACGGCATCGCCGGTTCCGGAACATTCCACGCTTCCGGGCTTGCGGCTGGTTGAACGGTTGCTCGAGGGTCTCAACCGGCTGATTGTCGTCGCCGCCTCGATCGCTCTCATAGCTGCGGCCGTTGTGCTGAGCGAGAGTGTCTTTATTCGTTATTTTCTGCGCGCGTCGACAGATTGGCAGGACGAGATCAGTGTCATGCTGCTTGTCGGCGCGATTTTCATGTCGGCGGCTTATGTCCAATCCGTCCGCGGACACGTGGCGATCGAAGCTGTTGCGGAGCTGCTGTCGCCGAGCGCAAACCGTTTGCGCGTCCTGTGCGCTGACGGCGCGAGCCTCGCCTTCTGCGCTTTCTTTGCGTGGAAGTCGTGGACGCTGACGCACGAAGCCTGGGTCGACGGGCAGGTGCGGGATTCGACATTCGCGACGCCGTTATGGATTCCATATTCGCTGATGGGTGCGGGCATGAGCCTGCTTGCGATTCAGATTCTGCTTCAGATCATCGCTGAGATCGGGCGGCCGCGAGGGTTCGACCACAGCCGATGAATACGCTTAGCATCGGCCTGCTCTATGGCGGGGCAACCCTCGCCGCGATGTTTTCCGGCATTCCGATCGCCTTTGCGCTCGGCGCTGTTGCCGTCGTTTTCATGTTCTTCTTCATGCCGTACGCCTCGCTCGATACGGTGACGCAGAACGTCTACGAAGAGATGGCATCGATCACGCTCCTGTCGATACCGCTTTTCATCTTGAAGGGCGCTGCGATCGGGCGCTCGCGGGCCGGCGCCGATCTTTATTCCGCGCTGCATGTTTGGCTCTACCGCATCCCCGGCGGCCTCGGCATCGCCAATGTGTTTGCTTGCGGGCTTTTTGCGGCCATGGCCGGCTCTTCGCCGGCGACCTGCTCGGCGATCGGCTCGGCCGGCATTCCGGAAATGCGCAAGCGCGGTTATTCGCCGGGGTTCGCTGCCGGGATCATCGCCGCCGGCGGCACGCTCGGCATCCTGCTTCCGCCGTCGATCACGATGATCCTTTATGCGGTCGCATCCGAACAGTCGCTCGGGCGATTGTTCCTTGCCGGCATCACGCCGGGACTGCTTCTCGTCGGCTTGTTCGCGATTTACGCGTGTTTTCGCTACGTCGCGGAACGCCGAACCGCGGTTCGCGACTTCGCCGCGCATGGCCGCACGTCGAGCCTTCTCGCCGAAGAGCGCTACACGCTGCGCGAAAAGATCGCCTACGCACCGCGCGTCGTTCCGTTCGTGCTGCTCCTCACCGGCGTCATGATCGCGCTTTACGGCGGCTACGCCACGCCTTCCGAGACGGCAGGGCTCGGCGCCATTCTCGCGCTCGTCTTGATCGCCATCATCTATTTCGTCTGGAAGCCGCGCGATCTGCAGCCGATCCTCGCGGCCACGCTGCGCGAATCGACGATGCTGATGATGATTATCGGCATGTCGCTGCTTTACTCCTACGTGATGAGCTATCTGCACATCTCGCAGTCCGCTGCGGAGTCGATCGTTGCGGCAGGTTTCTCGCGTTGGATATTGCTTGCGCTGATCCTTGTTTTCATCGTCGTCCTCGGCTTCTTCCTGCCGCCGGTCTCGATCATCCTGATGACGGCGCCGATCATCCTGCCACCGCTGAAGGCCGCCGGCTTCGATCTCGTGTGGTTCGGGATCGTCATGACGATCGTGATGGAACTCGGCCTCATTCATCCGCCGGTGGGATTGAACATTTTCGTCATCCGCAACATCGCGCCGGACATCCCGCTTGGCGAGGTGATCTGGGGCATCATGCCGTTTGTCGGCCTTATGATCTTCGCTGTCGTGCTGCTATGTGTCGCGCCGCAAATCGCGACCTGGTTGCCGGACGTGATCATGGGCGCACGCTAGCGCGTCGGGCGGCGCAACTTTCGCCGCGTCTGTGAGGTTGAAGGCGCATGGCCGCGGACGAAGCCCACAAGACGGAAGAAGAGCAGGCTGCGGAGTTCGTCAGCGATCTCGCGGCGGTCGCGCCGCCGGATTCGTGCGCGTATTTCTTCGACGTCGACGGCACGTTGCTCGAGCTTCGGCGCCGGCCGGAAGAGGTCGTTGCCGACGAGCATTTGCGCGGATTATTGACTCGCCTGCAGACGGCAGCCGGCGGCGCGGTTGCGCTTGTCAGCGGCCGGTCGATCACCGATCTCGATCGCATCTTCGATCCGCTGACGCTGCCTGCCGCCGGCCTGCACGGCGCCGACATCCGCTTCCCCGATGGCTCCCGCCAAGCGGCGCGCGGTGATCTCATGAACGAGGTGCGCCCGCTCGTCGCCGCCTTCGCCGCCTCGCATGACGGCATCTGGCTCGAAGACAAGGGCGCAACGCTTGCCATCCATTTTCGCGAGCGTCCGGAGCTTGCCGGCGATGTCCTGGCTTTCCTCTCGCAGTTCCAGCAGGGACGCGATCTTGCGGTGCAGGAAGGCAAGATGGTTGTCGAACTCAAATCTGCTGCGCACGACAAAGGCACGGCGATCAAGACGCTGCTTCAGCGCACGCCGTTTGAAGGGCGCCGTCCGGTTTTTGTCGGCGACGATTTAACCGACGAGCACGGTTTCGCCGAGGTCCAGCGCTCGGGCGGCGTCGCGATCCGTATCGGCGTGCCCGACGTGCCGACGGAAGCACGGCTGCATATGCCCGATCCGGCGTATTTACGTGAGCGCCTGCGAGAATTGGCGGCGCATCACCTTGTGCTTGGCTGAGCAGAGCGCGGGAACGCCTTTACGCGTTGTTGGTTTCGGCAATTCTCAAAAATATTTAACTTTTCTTCGAACTGCAAAGTCACGATAGTGTCGCCATCCGCTCGTAATGTGCGTTTCGTCACCGGCTTGCGTAGCAGTTCGCCTTAAGAGGCCTGCATGCAGAGTGCGGTGCCTCCGACTCGACTGGGACGCGAAAGGAGCAGCTCCATGCTGATGAACGACATCTTCCATTCGTGCGCGCACGAAAAGGTGGCGCAGGCGGCTGTTGCCTGCATCGGGGGAGTATTCGCCGATCGCGTTCGCCATGTTGCAGCGGTCCGCGGGGTGACGCCCGGAGCGTTCGCGGCGAATGCGGTGCGGCGCTTCGATCGCACTGCGAGCGGCGACGCGCGTGACATTCTGCGGCGCGCCCTGCGCGGCACTGACCAGCCTGTGCTGCATGGCTTACGGCTCATTGTCGAGCCTTCTCTCGACGAAATGGACGATCGCGAAAAGGCCGAGCTGGTTTCGCATTAGCGATGGTGCGGCGTATTTTTCCTGCGCCTGCATAAGCGGGCGTTTCGTTCTCGCGTCAGAGCGGCGAAAGCTCAGAGCCGGCCTTTTTCGAAATCCTCACAAGACAAATCGAAGGCTGAGAGTCCGTCTTCGAGAAGATCGCCGAGCAGCGGTTCGCTAAGAAGGAAACGCGCCACAGGCGGGTCGCCGCGATCACGCGCCGCTGCGAGCGCGTCGTCCCACTCCTCGGGTGTATAATCCTCACGCCCGACAAAGAGTAACGCCACCAGCTCGGTCTTCTCGTCCTCGTCGAGCGCATTGATGAAGGCCGTCAATTCGCGCTGTGTCGTTTTCTCATTGGCAGGCGAGAAAGCGCTGACGAACCGGTCGTCGGTTGGATTGGACGCGTCGTCGCCCGGCTCGCCGCCGGCAGTGTCGAACTCGCGCGCCTTGACGATAATGAAGCAGACCCTTTCGAGGGCGAGTTCTGAAAGCATGACAATTCCGTGCGAGCGGCAAAGTTGAGCCGACGATAACCGGCGCGGGCGAGCCGGGGTTCCCCTAAGGAACCCCAAGCTAGAAATTGCGTTTGACCGCAGAACCTATTGATCGGCAAAGGGAAGCCGGGCAATTCCAGTTCGTTCGGAACCGTTCGGATTACGGCCCGCTGTTCCGCGTTCGGCATTTTGCCAGGTCCCACAGCGACGGTGAAATGACGGACGCGCAGTTCGAACTTGATGCTCTCTACGATCATTCGGCTGTCGGTCTTGCGCTTATCGATCGCGACGAACGCTTCCAACGCGCGAATGCTCGGCTCGCCGAGCTCTTCAGCATCAACCACGATGACTTGATCAACCAGCGCACGACTGATGTGTTGCCGAAAGCCGCCGCGCCTCTCGCTTCCGCATTGAATGCGGCGTTGCGTTCCGGCACGACCGCCGAACGCGTCGATATAGATCTGGTACCGGCCGGCCAGGTGCAAAGACGCCATCTCGCCGGCCACGTGCATCCAATTCGCGATGAGGCCGGGAAGGTTATCGCCGCGGGCGCGATGGTCGAGGAGGTGACGCAGCAGCGCGAAGCACAAGAACGCAACGCGCATTTCGCTGCGGTCATCGAATCTTCCGGCGATCCAATCGTAAGCTTTTCGCCCGACGGCCTCATCCGCAGCTGGAATCCCGCCGCCGAACGCCTGTACGGATTTGCCTCGAACGAAGTGATCGGGCGCCACGTGACGGACGTCTACATGGCGCACGCAAAGGAGGAGGCGGAAAGGCTCATTGCGCGCGCTTTGCAGGGCGAGACGTTCACAATCGAAACGGTGCGCCGGTCGCGGCACGCCGAGGAGATTGCTGTCTCCGTGACGGTCGCTCCAATCCGTTCCGCCGATGGGACGATCACCGGGCTGTCGGCAATCACGCGCGACATTCGCGACCGCAAACGCGCCGAAGCAGCATTGGCGCAGAGCATGGCCCAACTCAACTCGCTCTTGACCAATGCGCCGATCGGTTTCGCGTTCTTCGATCGAGACCACAGGTTTGTCCGCGTGAATGAATATTTCTCGCGGTTGGACGGACTTGCCATCGAGGCGCATCTCAAAAGCAAGCTCGAAGACGTGTTGCCGCGCAACGCGGCAATCTTTACGCCTTTGCTCGATCAGGTTTTCGAAACCTGCAAAGCGATTTCGGATGTCGAGCTCTCGGCCGAAGCCGATGGCCAGCGTCAATGGCTCGTTGGTATTTATCCCGTTATGAATGTGCAGGGGCAGTGCGAGTTCGCGGGCGCCGTTGTTCTCGACATCACGGAGCGCAAGCAGCGCGAAGATCACATTCATTATCTGCTTCGCGAACTGACGCACCGCTCGAAGAATATCATGGCGATCGTGCAGGCGATGGCTCGTCAGACGGTCGCGGAGGCCTTGTCCGCGCGCGATTTCGAGGAGAAGTTTTCAGCGCGGTTGCAGGGTTTCGCTCATTCCCACGATCTGCTGCTCAAGGAAAACTGGCAAGGCGTTGCGATCGACGAGCTTGTCAAATCGCAGCTAGGCGCCTTCGCGGAGCTTGTCGGAACCCGGATCGAGATCAGGGGACCGGGCGTCCTGCTCACGCCCGAGGCGACCCAGAATCTGGGGCTCGCCTTGCATGAACTGTCGATCAACGCGGCGAAGTATGGCGCGTTGTCGACGCCGGAAGGTTCTGTGATGGTCCATTGGTCGACCTACACGACCGATTCGGGTGAGTCGCAGTTCCTCCTGAGTTGGTCGGAAATGAACGGCCCGCAGGTCAAGCCGCCGCGTCACAAAGGCTTCGGCCAATTGGTGCTCGAGCGCATGCTGCCGCGTGCGCTCGAAGGCGACGTTCGCCTCGACTTCGCCGAATCCGGGGTGAAATGGAGCGTCACCATGCCTGGGCGCTACATTCGCGAGGCGCAGCCGCCGCAAACGCGCTGACCAAGATCGGCCTCACGCGGAACTTCTCAGATAGCTCGGCTTTTGCGATGGTGGCGGCCTCCGCCGCGATTTCAGTGAGAGGTTTCAGTTGCACTTCTTCGATATGGGGCACGTTCACGCGCTCCTCTCCACCTACGGCTATTGGGCCGTGCTGGTCATCGTGATGATGGAGAGCGCCGGCATTCCCGTGCCGGGGGAAACGATCCTCGTCAGCGCCGCGATCTATGCGGGCACGACGCATAAGATGCAGATCGAATGGGTGATCGCGGCGGCAGCGTGCGGCGCCATCATGGGCGACAACATTGGCTTTTGGGTCGGACGTGAATTTGGCCTCCACGTTATCGACCGTTTCGGCAAGCATATCGGGCTTGACGAAAGACGGATGAAGCTCGGGCAATATTTGTTCGAACGCCATGGCGGCAAGATCGTGTTTTTCGGCCGGTTCGTTGCGTTCTTGCGCGCCTTCGCGGCGCTGCTCGCCGGGATCAACCAATTTCCGCCCTTGCGGTTTTTTGCTTTCAATGCTGCCGGCGGCATTGTCTGGGCGAGCCTGTTCGGTTTGGGCGGCTATTTTCTCGGCGAAAGCATTCACAGAATTGCCGGGCCGATCGGGTGGGTCGGGCTCGCCTGCGCTGTTGTCGGTTGCATTGTCGGATGGCGCTTCTTCAAAATGCACGAGGAGCGCTTTCTTGCAGAAGCGGAGGCAGCGGCCGCGCGCCGGCAGAAAGCCTGAGAACCGGCTCCCCCGATGTTCTTTGCTTATGTGCAGCCCCTTGTCGCGCAATACGGCCTCTACGCCGTCTTCGTGATCGTGATGCTGGAAAGTGCCGGCGTGCCGATGCCGGGCGAGACGGCGCTCGTGCTCGCTTCCATTTATGCGGGCGCGACGGGCGACCTCAATATCGTTCACGTGATCGCCGTCGCCGCAGCGGGCGCGATCATCGGCGACAATATGGGTTTCTGGGTCGGCCGCCATTTCGGCATGCCGCTGCTCAAGCGTTACGGGCGCTTCATCCATCTCGACGAGAAACGGCTCGCATTCGGTGAGGCGATGTTCCGCCGTCACGGCGCGAAGATCGTGTTCTTCGGACGCTTCATCGCGATCCTGCGCATCTTCGCCGCGCTGCTCGCCGGCGTGAACCGCTTCGGGTGGGGCCAATTCCTCTTCTACAACGCCGCGGGCGGCATCGTCTGGGCGACGGTGTTCGGTCTCGGCGGCTATTTCTTCGGCGAAGCCATCCATCGGTTTACCGGCCCGATCGGGCTGATCGCGCTTGCCGCTGTGGTCATCGGGATCGCCGTGTCCTGGTGGATCGTGCGGCGCCAGGAGCAGAAGATGGAGGAGAAGGTGCTTGCCGACGAGGAGCAGAAGCGCCGCTGGGAGGACTAAGCGCGCCGCCAAAGCCACCGGAACGATGGTTCGTGGGAGGCGTTGCCAAGCACCAGAGCCGAGGACAAGTCGATGAAATCTGTCACTCTTTGCGTTGCGGCGATCGTCGCCGGAACGGCCGCGCCGGCGCTGGCGCAAACGACGCCGGGCGCCCCTGGGACAGACCAGGTCATCCCGGAAAAGGATCGTACGCGTCCGGAAGATCAGCCCGGCAATGCGCAGCAGAGCCTTAGCGACAAGCTCGATAAATCCGGCGGCGTGATAAAACCTTCGGGCGACGTCGACCCCAAAATGGCGAAGCCGGCTCCAGTGCCGAACCCGAATTCGACGCCGGTCATTCCGCCGCCGGGGAGCCCGGGCGGCAATCCGGACGTGAAACCGAAATAGGAGCGGCTCAGAGCGACCGTTTGAAGAGGTGCGCGATCTCGCCGACGATGCCGCGACGGAAGGCGAGCACGCAGGCGACGAAAATCACGCCCTGGATGACAGTGACCCATTGGCCGAAGCCGGCAAGATAGTTCTGCATCGCGACGATCACGAACGCGCCGACGACCGGCCCGAAAATGGTGCCTAATCCGCCGACGAGCGTCATCAGCACGACTTCGCCCGACATCGACCAATGCACGTCGGTGAGCGAGGCGTTCTGGGCGACGATCGCTTTCGTCGCGCCGGCAAGACCGACGAGTGTCGCCGACAAGACAAAAGCTGCAAGCTTATAGCGATCGGTCTTGTAGCCGAGCGAAATCGCGCGCGGCTCGTTCTCGCGGATCGCTTTCAGGATCTCCCCGAACGGCGAATTGATGATGCGGTGAATGGCAAGAAAGCCGAACAGAAAGATTGCCAGAACGACGTAATAGAGCGTCATCTGGTGCGACAGATTGATGAAGCCGAACATCTTACCTTGCGGCACCGCCTGGATGCCATCTTCGCCATGCGTGAACGGCGCCTGCAGGCAGAAGAAATAGATCATCTGCGACAATGCGAGTGTGATCATCGAGAAATAGATGCCTTGCCGCCTGATCGCGAGCGCGCCGGTGACAATGCCGATCGCGCCTGCGCCAATCGCGGCGGTGATGATGGCGAGCTCGGGCGGCCAGCCCCAGACTTTGGCGATGTGAGCGCTGAAATATCCGGCCGCGCCGAGAAACATGGCGTGACCGAAAGAGAGCAGGCCGACATAGCCGACCAGCAGATTGAACGCGCAGGCAAACAGCGCAAAGCAAAGCGCCTGCATAAGGAAGAAGGGATAGGCGATAAGCGGCGCGACGATCAGCGCCGCGGTCATCAAGAGAAACGCGATCTGCTCGTCGCGCGGATGCGCGACTTCGACAGGCGCGGTGAGCGATTCCGAAGCAGTGTCGACGGACATGTCAGGCAGTCCTTCCGAAGAGCCCGGCCGGCCGCACAAGCAGCACGATGGCCATGATGACGAAGATGACCGTGTTCGATGCCTCGGGGTAAAACACTTTCGTCAGGCCTTCGATCAGGCCGAGCAAGAAGCCGGTGACGATCGAGCCGAGAATCGAGCCCATGCCGCCGATGACGACGACCGCGAACACGACGATGATGAAATCGGCGCCCATGAGCGGGCGCACCTGGTTGATCGGTGCGGCGAGCACACCGGCAAGTGCGGCAAGCGCGACGCCGAATCCGTAAGTCAGCGTCACCATGCGCGGCACATTGATGCCGAAGGCGCGCACCAGCGCCGGGTTTTCGGTTGCGGCGCGCAGATAGGCGCCAAGCCGCGTCTTCTCGATCATGAACCATGTCGCGAGACAGATGATCAGCGAGAAGATGATCACCCAGCCGCGATAATTCGGCAGAAACATGAAGCCGAGATTTTGTCCGCCGGAGAGCTCACGCGGGATCGCGTAGGGAAGGCCCGACGAGCCGAAATAGTTTTGGAAAAGGCCCTGAATGATGAGGGCAAGACCGAAGGTCAGCAAAAGCCCGTAGAGGTGATCAAGGCCGGCGAGGCGCTGCAGCATCGTGCGCTCGATGATCATCCCGAGAAGTCCGACGACCAGCGGCGAGATGATCAGCGCAAACCAGTAATTCAGCCCGAGCAGCTGCAGCAGGAAATAAGCGCAGAATGCGCCAACCATGTAGAGCGCGCCATGCGCGAAATTGATGATGTTGAGCATGCCGAAGATGACGGCGAGGCCGAGGCTCAACAGCGCGTAGAAGGCGCCGTTGATGAGGCCGAGCAGCAATTGCCCGAACAGCGCCTGCGTCGAAATTCCGAGAAGAGGGATCATGCGTGGACCATTTGAAATAGGTTTTTCAGGTCACTCATTAGCCACCTACCCGGACGCACGACGTGCGATCCGGGGTCCAGAGCCGGACGCGCATTGCTCTGGATTCCGGAACGTGCTTCGCACATCCGGGAAAGTGGAGCAGCCGACTGCGCGCGTGACACTTACTTCTTCACAAGCGGGCATTCGCTTTCCGACAGCGGCCGGAAAGCCTGATCCGCCGGAATGGTCGCCTTGGTGATGTAGTAGTCCCACGGCCCCTTCGATTCCGACGGTTTCTTCACCTGGAAGAGATAAGCCGGATGAATCTTGCGGCCGTCCTCGCGGACGGAGCCCTTACCGAAGAGCGGATCGTCGGTCGGCATCTCTTTCATCTTGGCGACGACCTTGGCGCCATCCTCGGCGCTGCCAAGCGCATCGACGGCTTTCAGGTAATGCAGCACGGCGGAATAAACGCCGGCATGCACCATCGTCGGCATATTGCCGTTCTTCATTTTCGACGCGAACTTTTTCGAGAAAGCGCGCGTCTGATCGTTCATGTCCCAATAGAACGTCTCGGTGAATGTCAGCCCTTGCGCGGCATTGAGCCCGAGCGCGTGCACGTCGGAAATGAACAGAAGCAGCGCCGCAAGCGTCTGCCCGCTTTGCGTGATGCCGAACTCCGAGGCCTGTTTGACCGCGTTCGTCGTATCGCCGCCCGCATTGGCAAGGCCGATGACCTTCGCCTTCGAGTTCTGCGCCTGCAGAAGGAAAGACGAGAAGTCAGGCGAGTTCAGCGGATGACGCACGGTACCAACGACCTTGCCGCCCGCCTTCGTGATCGCGTTGGTCGTATCGCGTTCGAGTGCCGCGCCGAACGCATAATCGGCGGTCAAGAAGAACCATGAATCGCCGCCCGACTTGGTCAATGCCGTGCCGGTGCCGTTGGCGAGCGCGTAAGTGTCGTAAGTCCAGTGAATCGTGTTCGGCGTGCACGCTTTTCCGGTGAGATCGGAGGTCCCGGCGCCGGAATTCAAGAACACCTTGTTCTTGTCCTTGACGACATTGCTGACGGCAAGCGCGACGCCGGAATTCGGCACGTCGACAATGACGTCGACTTTGTCCACGTCGAACCATTGCCGCGCGATGCTGGTGCCGACGTCAGGCTTGTTCTGATGATCGGCGGAGATCACATCGATCTTCCAGCCTTTGGCTGCCAGGCCTGAATCTTCGACCGCCATCTGCGCGGCGACCGTCGAGCCAGGGCCGCCGATGTCGGCGTAGAGGCTCGATTGATCGGAGAGAGAGCCGATCTTGACGGTCTTGTTCTGCGCCGCAGCGGA
>JAFAVH010000202.1 GCA_019242655.1 Methylobacteriaceae bacterium | reverse complement strand
TGACTCTGGAGCACGCGCGATTGCTTGCGGTGCACGTCCCGCGGCGACCGCAGCGATCGCTTCAACGATACCGACGTAACCCGTGCAGCGACAGAGATTGCCCGACAATTCTTCACGAATACGTTTGGCGTCGACTTCGCCAAGGCGCAGCACAATATCGCGCGCCGTGATCAGCATTCCGGGGGTGCAGAAGCCGCACTGCAGTGCGTGATGCGCCGAGAAGGCTCTCTGCAATTCTCCCATCAGAGGGTCGTTATCAAACCCCTCGATCGTGGTGATCGAAGAGCGATCACAATCGGCTGCGAAGGCGATACAGGAACGCTGCGGACGTCCATCGATATAGATCGTGCAGGCGCCGCAGACCCCCTGCTCGCAGCCGAGATGCGTGCCCGTCAGGCCCAGATGGCCGCGCAGAAAATCGGCAAGGTGTGTACGCGGCTCAACATCGACATCACACGCACGGCCATTCACATTTAAAGCGATCTGTGCCATTCAGATGCTCTCTCGCGGTACATTAAGCTGCCGCAATGCACGAATGACAGCCGTCGCGTATAGCGCGCGTCGTGCTTTGTCGTGGTCAGCCATTGCCGTCTCGATCTCATCGGCAACGGCCGTGACGGCGGCCTGGGCGTCCTTATCGCGTAGGCGTGCGCCTGTCTGCGTGAGCACGACCGGCGGCCCATCCGCCGCGCCGGCGAGCACGCGCGCGATGCCGCGTTGCGGATCGTGAATCGCCACGCCAATGGCGCTGGCAAATTCACCGACTTTCCGCGCAATTTTGCAATAGCCCCAGGTGGCTCCCGCCGAAAGACGCGGGACTTCGACAGCAATGAGGACTTGCGATTCGTTGAGCTTGGTCCGATATGCGCCGTCAACGAAGCTATCCGCGGAAAAGCGGGCGAGCTTGCCGTCTGCGCCGACCGCAACGATCGACGCGCCGATGCCGGCCATCAGCGCGATCCAATCAGCGGCGGGATCGGCGTGTGCGAGGCTTCCGCCAAGCGTGCCGCGGTTGCGCACGGCACGATAGGCGATGCCGCTCGCGACAAAGCGCATCAGAGCCCCAGTCGCATCCGGGATTGCACCGTCCTCGATTTCCGCATGTGTCCAACCCGCGCCGATCGAGATGATGCCCTCGTCGGAAGCAAGACTGCGAAAGTCAGCGGCGCGCTTGATGTCGATCAACATGCCGGGCCGAGCGAGACGCAGGTTGAGCATGGGACCGAGCGACTGTCCCCCCGCCAAGACCCGGCTATTTCCGCCTGTCTCGGCAAGCAGCGCGGCGGCGTCACGTAGCGTTTCCACGCGCCTGTAATCGAAGGCGGCAGCCTTCATGACGCCGCACCTTGTTGATTGTTTGACGCGGCGGACCGCGACCCTGCAGAGACGATCGCAGCTCGGATGCGGTGGGGACTGGCCGGTACGTCCTGAATGAGCACTCCCAACGGTTTGAGCGCGTCATTGATCGCGTTGACAATCGCCGCAGGAGGGGCAATTGCCCCACCCTCGCCAACACCTTTGATACCGTGCGCCGAGTAGGGCGAAAGCGTCTCGCGATGCGCGATGCGGAACCGCGGCAATTCGGCGGGCCCGGGAAGAATGTAGTCGAGTAATGTCGATGCGAGCGGCTGTCCGTTCTCGTCGTATGGCGATTCCTCAAATAATGCGGTTCCGATTCCCTGTGCCGCGCCGCCAAAGGTTTGGCCCTCGACGATCATCGGGTTCACCATTTTCCCGCAATCTTCGACAATGACGTAATCGAGGACCTCGACGAGCCCTGTTTCTGCGTCTACCGCAACGACCGAAGCATGGGTTGCGTACGAGAAAAGACCTGTATCGACACTCGGTTTATAGGCCTCGGTCGCTTCGAGGCCGCCTGTGTTCACCTCTTCAGGCAATTGCTCCGGACGCAAATACCATGCATTGCCGATCTCGGCGTAGGAGAGACTCGCTTGGCCGGCATAGATGCGACCGTTTGCAAACGTGATCGCATCGGCGCGCACCTGCATCAGATGCGCCGCAATCCGCTTGATACGCTCGGCGACCACGCTCGATGCGCGCGATACCGCGCCACCGGACATAACGATGCCGCGTGACGCATATGCCCCTGTCGAGAACGGCGTTGTCGCTGTGTCGCCAAGGGTAACGCGAATATCGCGGAAGGGAACCCCCGTCATCTCGTGTGCGATTTGTGCCAGTGTCGTCTCAAGACCTTGGCCGATCGTGTGGATGCCGGCTTTGATCTCAAGCGCACCATCCGGTGTGAGTTTGACATGCGCTTGATCAAAACCGGGCACGAACGGCAGCCCCCAGGCGGCAAACACCTTTGTGCCGTGCGCAGATTGCTCGGTGTAGCTTGCAAAACCGACTCCGAGATAGCGGCCACGCGCATCGCGCCGCTCTCCCGCGCGGAGACGATCGAGTCCAATCATATCCTTGGCGGCTATGAGGGCTTCGGGATAGTCGCCAGAATCGTAATGTTTTTTTGTGATGTTCGTGTATGGCATGGCGCTTGCGGCGACAAGATTGTCGCGCCGCACTTCCCAAGCCTCGCGCCCGACTTCCCGGGCAATCGCATCGATCGTGAGTTCCATCGCGAAGCAAACGCCGGGCCGCGCGACGCCCCGATAGGGAGCAAAGGGCGGCTTGTTCGTTGCTACCGAATAGGTTCGACAGCGATAGGCCGGCAGATGATATGGACCCGGTAAGTTGCCGCCGATCTGCGCCGCTTCGAGGCAGGCGGTGAACGGCCACACAGAATAAGCGCCTGCATCTACCATCACCTCCGAGTCAAGCGCCAATAGGCGACCTTGCGAGTCTGCGTAGGCGCGGATCTTGTAATGATGTTGGCGAGCATTGGCGCCGGCGACAAGATGCTCGCGACGGTCTTCCGTCCAACGGAACGGCGTCCTAAGCGTGTAGGCAAGCCAGGCAACAGCGATTTCTTCCGGCTGCAATAGGCATTTGTAACCGAAACCGCCGCCTACATCCGGAGGCGACACGCGCACGATTGCCTGCGGGATTTTCAAACACTCAGCCAATCCTGCGCGGATGAGATGTGGGACTTGCGTTGAGGTATGGATGACAAGCTGTCCGGCCCGGTAGTCCCAATGCGCCAGCGCGCCCTTGCCTTCCATCGGGTGCATGGTTTGACGCGCGCAGGACACGTCGAGCTCAACGCGAACCGACGCCTGAGCGGCAACCTCATCGATGCCACTATCGAAGAACGTCTCCAGAAAGAGGTTATCACCCCACTGC
This sequence comes from Methylobacteriaceae bacterium, assembly GCA_019242655.1. Lineage (GTDB taxonomy): Bacteria > Pseudomonadota > Alphaproteobacteria > Rhizobiales > Beijerinckiaceae > JAFASC01. The sequence continues at coordinate 693 of JAFAVH010000202.1, read as the reverse complement.
TCGTGGACGAGCGGACGGTCCGCTGCTCTACCGGCTTCGGCCGAGACAACCGGCGGCAGCTCTTCAAATTCGATTTCGATTTCCTCAATCAGATCCTCGGCTTCGGCACGTGTCGGCGCGATCGCCATTGCGATCGGTTCGCCGACAAACCTGACCTTATCGGTCGCGAGAACCGGATATTCCGAAAGCTTATAGCCTGGGATTGATGAGCGCGTCGTGATCGGCGCGACGTCGCAAAGATCGGCGGCGAAGAAAATTGTGCCCTCCCTGCCGACAGGTTTTGTGCGGCCGAGAATGCGGGCATGCGCAACCGGGCTGCGCAGAAAAGCCACCTCCTGTGTGCCGGCCAGCGCTATGTCGGCGACAAAACACCCGCGCCCATGCAGATGTCGGTCGTCTTCCTTGCGGAGAACGCGAGCACCGATCCCCTCGCCAGTGATTTGGTCTGTGCTCATGGCAAGCCCTTCTGGCGATGCCGCGGTGGAAGGCGGGCCGCACCGATCACTGGAGCAGACCTCTAGAAGGCGTCTGCCTGGGTTGACGGATGGGCAGCCTTGAAAGGTTCAAGCTCTTCTGCGGCCTCTGCAATTTCCGTTGTAATCGAGAACTCAGAAAGATCACACGAAAAGCGTTTGGCATTCGCGACTTGCGGCACGAGACAGATATCCGCCATCGTCACATTTTCACCGAGGC
>JAFAVH010000288.1 GCA_019242655.1 Methylobacteriaceae bacterium | reverse complement strand
CCGCAATATCCCGAAGGCTTTAGATAGCGGATCGCCTCGATCTGCTGATCGGTATTGCCGATGCCGGCGGGAATAACCGGACAGCCGAGCGCCAATGCGCCGCTCTCCATTATGTGTCCGCCCGGCGTCAGATGATACGAGAAGCAGTTGAGAACGATATCGCCTTTGCGGAATCCGGCGGCGAAGAACGCTCGTGCGGCGCCCCACCAATCCTTAGCATGACCCTCGGGTTCGAAGATCGGGCCGGGCGAGACAAGCAGCCGCTTCAACGACGATGCACGCGATGCCGCAAGGCCGCCGAATGGTGGTGTTTCTTCCTGCATCGTCTTCAGGTCAGACTTGCGCACCAGCGGAATGGCCGCGAGATCGGCTCGCGTTTTCAGGGCTTCGAGGTCGATGCCCCTCAACTGCGCACGCAACGCCGATACCCGCGGCTTGGCGATCTTCAAGACGCCGCGGAGGTCGCGAAATAGCGTATTCTCTCGCGCCGCCGGCGAGCGCGTCTCCGCCCGGTCGTAGTGTTCGAGAATGGCAGTGCCGCTCGGGAGAGGTTTACGAGTGGCGATGTCGCGCTCGTCCTCTGTTGCTCTTCTTGTTGTCGGCATGGCGCATTGATTCCGGGAATCCCGCCGTTAGGCAAGCCATCTTTTTCGGCGCTTGTAATGTTTCACGTTTCGGAAGCTGCGGCGCTCCGGGCCTGAAAGGCCGAGGTAGAATTCCTTGACGTCCTGGTTTTCCCGCAGCGCAGCCGCCTCGCCATCGAGCACGATGCGTCCAGTCTCGAGAATGTAGCCGTATGTGGCGTATTTCAGCGCGATATTGGTGTTTTGCTCGGCAAGCAGGAAGGACACCCGCTCCTGCGCGTTCAGACGATGCACGATGCCGAAAATTTCCTCCACGACCTGTGGCGCGAGCCCCATTGAGGGCTCGTCAAGCAGGATCATGCGTGGGCGCGACATCATCGCGCGGCCGATGGCACACATCTGCTGCTCGCCGCCTGACGTGTAGCCGGCAAGCGCGGTTCGCCGCTGTTTCAGGCGGGGAAAATAGGCGTAGATCGCCTCGAGATCGCCGGCGATCCCTGTGCGGCCGTCGCGGCGCGTGAATGCACCGGTCAAGAGATTTTCTTCGATCGTGAGGTGGCCGAAGCAATGGCGACCCTCCATCACTTGAATGCAGCCGCGCCGCACGAGTTCATTCGGCGACAGCTTGTCGACGCGATCGCCTAGGAATTCAATCGAGCCTTTCGTCACCTCGCCGCGTTCGGCATGCAGCAGGTTGGAGATTGCCTTCAACGTGGTCGTTTTGCCCGCGCCATTGGCGCCAAGCAGGGCGACAATGCCGCCCGTGGGCACCGTCAAGGACACACCCTTCAACACGAGGATGACGCGATCGTAGATGACTTCGATATTATTGATCGCGAGGATCGGCGCGTCCGGCACTAGAGACCCCGCCCGATCAGTTCTTTCATGATCTCGTTGGTGCCGCCGTAGATCTTCTGCACGCGCGCATCGGTCCACAATCGCGAGATCGGGTATTCCTTCATGTAGCCGTAACCGCCGAAGAGCTGCAGGCACTCATCGGCGATTTCGTTCTGCTTTTGCGTCGTCCACCATTTCGCCATGGCGGCCGTTTCGACATCGAGCGTGCCGTCGAGAACGCGCTTGGTGCACGCCTCGACGAAGACGCGCGCGATCGTCGCCTCTGTCTTGCATTCGGCGAGCTTGAAGCGCGTGTTCTGGAAGTCGATCAGCGCTTTGCCGAAAGCGGTCCGGCTTTTCACGTAGTCGACGGTCAGCGCGATCGCCCGTTCCATCGCCGCCACCGCCTGCACGGCTATGATCATCCGCTCGCGCGGCAATTGGCTCATCAGCTGCTTGAAGCCGAGACCTTCTTCCGGCCCGAGCAAGTTCGCAGTCGGTACGCGCACATCGTCGAAGAACAGCTCGGACGTGTCCTGCGCGTGATGTCCGATCTTTTCGAGATTGCGGCCGCGGCGGAAGCCTTCGACCTCCTCCGTCTCGACCATAACCAGCGACACGCCCTTGGCGCGCTCTTTCGGATCGGTCTTGGCGACGACGCAGATGAGGTTCGCGGTCTGGCCGTTGGTGATGAAAGTCTTGGCGCCGCTGATCGAATATTGGTTGCCGTGGCGCTTCGCGCTCGTGCGCACCGATTGCAGGTCCGAGCCGGTGCCGGGCTCGGTCATCGCGATCGCCGTGACGATCTCGCCGGTCGCCATGCGCGGCAGCCAGCGCTTGCGCTGCTCTTCCGAGCCGTAGTGATAAATGTAAGGAGCGACGATACCATTGTGTAGGCTCACCCCGAAGCCTGACGCGCCGGCGCGCGCTTGCTCCTCGATAATGATCTTCTCGTGCAGAAAATTGCCGCCGGAGCCGCCATATTCCTCAGGCATCGACGGGCAGAGAAGCCCGGCTTCGCCGGCCTTGAACCAGATGTCGCGATCGACGACGCCGTCACGGTCCCAGCGTGCGACATGCGGCGCGCATTCTTTCTCGAAGAAGCGGCGGGCGGATTGGCGGAAAATCGCCAAATCCTCGCGCTCGCCCTCGCCTTCGTGAGCTCCGTGCAAATCCCCCTCCGTCGGATGCGGCGTTTCGCTGCGAAGCTATCGGGCTGCGCAAAAGCGAGCAAGCAAGGCGGCAAGGCAGCAAATTCTCTTAAACGAGAGTGGGAGCAGCGCTGGGATGTTGCTCCATGACATGGCCTCGATTGGCCCGCTTAACCTTTGCTAAGGCGGCACTTTTTGCCACGCAATAGGGTCGCTGTGGAGTTAGCCCAATTGGCGTCGCGTCCAAAAGCATCGCGCCTCGACGCGCAGATGCTGAGCCTTGAAAGCTGCTTCGAGCCGGTCGCTTTCAATTGCGAGCGTGATCCTCACTCTGCTGATTGGTTTCGTCGTTGGCCGCAGGATTTCCGCGCGTCGCGCATGACGTTTGGGGCTTCCACGCCTTCACACTTTATTTAGGACGATTCACTTGTGTGAAGGCGCATACTCCTTGTCTCTATAGATTGTGATCATGCCACGCTTCTTCTTTCATCTCGTCACCGACTCTGCGCGCTACCAGGACGACTCGGGAACCGTTCTCGCTTCATCGGGGGAGGTTCTGCTCCACGCCGCCGCAATCGCGAAGGTTTTAAGCAAATACAATCTCATGCAAATCAACCTCGGGCGTCAGCCGCAACCCGATGATTATCTCGAAGTCGAGGACCAGGATTCGAAGTTCTTGATCACCCTGCCGTTCGTCCGCCTGCTGAAGGGAATCGCTGAAGAAGACGCGCGCGAAAAAGCGCTCATGGACGGGCCGATTGACCTCACCGAGCATCGGCTCGCACGCACTTACCTGCGGGCATCGGCTGCATGAGCAAAGCAAGCGACGACCAGCGAAGAGAAACCCGGTTTGTCGCGCTTCTTGTGCTGGCCGGCGTCGCCGGACTATCGCTGAGCGTCGGTTTAACGGCGTTGAGTTTGTTTGCACCTTGAAGGCTCGACCGCAGGGCGGTCAGGAACTCATGTAAAGGCCGCCGTTGAGGTTGATCGTCTGCCCGTTGACGAAGCCGTTGCGGACGAGGAACAAAGCGGTCTCGCCGGCCTCCTCCAAAGTGCCGAAACGGCCAATCGGAATGCGCTCGGGCGAGGCTCTGAGCCCTCCGGTGACCATGTCCGTTTCAATCAAAGCCGGCGCGATCGCGTTTGCGGTGATACCGGTCTTTGCAAGCCGCGCCGCGTAGGAATGGGTCAGGCCGACAAGCCCGGCTTTTGATGCGGCATAGTGCAGGGCGGTCGCGCCGCCAGTCTGCGCCGCGACGGAAGACAGGTTGATGATGCGTCCCCACCCGGCCTTTCGCATGCCGGGCAGCACGGCTTTCGTCACCAGAAAGGCCGAGGTGAGATTGACGCGGATCACGTGCTCCCATTCCGCCTCGTCGACCTCGTCGTTCGAGAGCACGCCCAAAATGCCGGCATTGTTGACGAGGATTGTCGGCGGACCGAACGCCTTTTCCGCCTCGCGCACGAGACGCTCGATGTCGGCGCTTTGCGAAACATCGGCACGCAGCGCAATCGCGTCGCCGCCTGCGCTCTTGATTGCATCGACAACCGCCGCCGCATCGTCGGCGCGCGAATGGTAATTGACGGCAACCCGGATGCCGGCACGGCCGAAGGCAAGCGCGATCCCCTTGCCGATGCCGCGTGAGGCACCCGTCACGAGTGCCACGGCACCGCGAATGTCGGTCATTAAGCGAGGTTATGGGAGGGCAGCGCGTCCGGCTAGGAGCGGGCGAGTTTCACGGCGATGCCGGTGGCGGCGACACGGCGCAGTGCCACGCCCGGCACCTCGTCGCCTTCCACGCTGTCGATCTTGTAGTCGAGGCCAATGATGGCGTCGGCTTCGCAATCCTCGGCCTTGCGGATGAGCGCATCGAGCGCCTTCTCTTCGAAATCGTGCGCCCGCGAGGCGAGCGCCTCACCATGCCAGGCCGACGCTGCGGTGATCCGGCCGATCGGATAAAGGATGCGGCTGCCTTCGATCATCTCGCCTGAACTGATACGCATTTGACCTGCCTCTTTGTCCTTCTTTTTAGAGACCGGTGTCTTTCCAAGACCTTAACGGCAGAGGGAAGGCAGCGCCGGTACGAGTTCGTGGCGAGAAGTTAAGCGCAGCCGTAGTGAACTCGCGATGAATGAATAGGCCGAACGGCTGAGGCTCGGCTGTGTGAATGGGCACAGGGCCCTCTCCGTCAGCTCCCTTTTGCTTCGCTCCGCGCGCAGCTAGTGCCGGAAATGCCGGTGCCCGGTGAACACCATGGCGAGCCCCGCCTCGTCGGCCGCTGCGATGACGTCCTTATCGCGCAGGGAGCCGCCGGGCTGGATCACCGCCGTAGCGCCCGCTTCCGCCGCGGCGAGCAGCCCGTCGGCGAAGGGAAAGAACGCATCGGACGCGACGACCGAGCCTTTTGCAAGACTCTGCGGAAGGCCCGCTTCCTTCGCCGCTGCCTCAGCCTTCCATGCGGCAATGCGGGAGGAATCGACGCGCGACATCTGTCCGGCGCCGATGCCGACGGTCGCGCCTTCTTTGGCATAGACGATTGCGTTCGACTTCACGTGCTTGGCGACGCGGAAGGCGAAGCGCAGATCGCCGAGTTCGCGATTCGTCGGCGGGCGTTTGGTCACGATCTCGAGCTTCATGTCATCGACAATCGCATTGTCGCGCGCTTGCGCAAGAAAGCCGCCAGCGACGGTGCGCAATGTCAATCCGGGGGCGCGCGGATCGGGCACGCCGCCGGTGAGCAACAGCCGCAGGTTCTTCTTGCTCGCGATCAGCGCGACGGCGTCCTCATCGGCATCGGGCGCGATGATCACCTCGGTGAAAATCTCGACCATTTTTGCCGCCGCCGCAGCATCGAGCTTGCGATTGACTGCAATGATGCCGCCGAACGCCGAGACCGGGTCGCAAAGTAGCGCCTTCTTATAGGCGTCCGCGAGTGTCGCGCCTTCGGCAACGCCGCAGGGATTGGCGTGCTTGATGATCGCCACAGCCGAGGTGCGCGCGGGATCGAACTCGGCGACACATTCGAATGCCGCATCGGTATCGTTGACATTGTTGTAGGAGAGTTGCTTGCCCTGCACCTGCCGCGCCGTCGCGACGCCATAGCGCTTTTCGCCGGTCAGATAGAAGCCCGCGGCTTGATGCGGATTCTCGCCGTAACGCATCGGCTCGCTCAATCGGCCACCGAGCGCGCGGTAAAGCGGCGCGGGTTCCTGCAGCGTCATCGCCAGCCAGTTCGAGATTGCGGCGTCGTAAGCCGCGGTGCGCGCGTAAGCGGTCTGCGCGAGCTTCTTGCGGAAATCGCCGGTCGTTTGCCCGGAATGCGATTGAAGTTCGGCGAGAACGCGGGCCAAGTCTGCCGTGTCGGTAACAACGACGACGTCGGCGTGGTTCTTTGCCGCGGCGCGAATCATCGCCGGTCCGCCGATGTCGATATTCTCCACGCATTCGTCGAAGCCGGCGCCGCGCGCGACCGTCTGCTGGAAGGGATAGAGATCGACGAGCAGGAGATCGATCGGGTCGATCCCATGCGCATACATTGCGGCCTGATGCTCGGGATTGTCGCGGATGGCGAGCAAACCGCCATGCACTTTCGGGTGCAGCGTCTTGACCCGGCCGTCCATCATCTCGGGGAAGCCGGTGAGCTCGGACACGTCTTTGACTTGCAGGCCCGCTTCCGTCAGGACGCGCCGCGTGCCGCCGGTCGAGACGAGTTCGATGTCGTGCGTCTTCAGCGCGCGGGCGAAATCGACAAGGCCCGTCTTGTCGGAGACGGAAAGAAGCGCGCGCGAAACGCGGCGGAAATCAAGCGGCATCGGGTCTCTCGAGACGGCGGGAGCGCGCTTAGCATGGTTTGGCGCCGCGCGGAACGCGGTCACTCTTGCGCGGAGATGCGCAGCCATTGCGGGCGTTTGAGGCGCGCAACGCCGGTCAGGAGTCGCGCGCCGCGACCGTAAGTGAAGAAGGCCCAGGACCAGTTCACGTAGACGACGACGCGGCTGCGAAAATCGACGAGCAGCATAAGGTGGACGAGCGACCAGGCAAGCCACGCCGGGAAGCCTGTCAGCGTGAAGCGGCCGAAATCGGCGATTGCATGCGAGCGGCCGATGATCGCCATCGTGCCGAGATCCTTATAGCGGAACGCACCGGGCTCCGGCTGCCCCGCGATGCGGGCCTTGAGCAAGCGCCCGACATAGTCGCCCTGCTGCTTGGCAACCGGCGCGAGCCCCGGCAACGCCGCGCCCTCGCCGGCATCAAAGCTTGCGACATCGCCAATCGCGAAAATCTCCGGATGCCCCGGCACGGAGCAGTTTGGCGCCGTCTTCACGCCGCGATTACGCGCCGCGTTAGCACCGAGCCAATCGGCGGCAGGGCGCGCCTCGGTTCCGGCGCACCAGATCACATTCGCCGCCTCGATACGCGTTTCGCCCAGTAAAAGGCCGTTCGCATCGATCTCGTTGACGGCTTCGTTGAGATGCACTTCGACGCCGAGCTTGTTGAGCGCAGCAGCCGCATAGTCCAAGAGTTTTTGCGGAAATGCCGACAGCACGCGGCTTCCAGCTTCGCACAAAACGATGCGGGCTGAACGCGGATCGATATTCTTGAAATCCCATGCAAGCGTCGAGCGCGCGAGCTCCGCGATCGTTCCGGCCATCTCGACGCCTGTCGGGCCGCCGCCGACTACGACGAACGTTAGCAACCGCCGGATCATGTCGGGATTGCCGCATTCTTCCGCCCATTCGAATGCGCTCAGCAGACGTTCGCGGATCGACAATGCATCGGTCAGCGTCTTCAAGACTTGCGCGTGCTTTGCCCATTCGTCATGGCCGAAGAAGCTGTAGGCGGCGCCTGTCGCGAGGATGAGATAGTCGTAAGGAAGGTCCGGCGCGTCGGCGAGATGAACGATGCGCCGATCGGCATCGGCGCTCTCGACCTCCGCCATCAGCACGGTCGTGTGCTTGTAGCGGCGCAACAAAGCACGCGTCGCGGTCGCGATGTCGGCGGGCGAGAGCGCTGCGGTCGCGACTTGGTAGAGCAGCGGCTGGAACAGGTGGTGATTGGTGCGGTCGACGAGCGTGATGTCGGCGTTGGCGCCTTTCAGTGCTTTGACCGCGGCCATGCCGCCGAAGCCGGCGCCGACAATGACGATGCGTTTGCGGGGAAGCGGAGAGGGCATCGGGCTACGAGCTTAGCGCGCTCGGTGCCGCCGCCGCTATAGGAGACGTGGTGCGCGCTTAAGTTTGCGCGCCCCAGCGGTCAGACTTTACCCCGTGCCGCCTCCTCCTCGACCTCGTGCGCCGCGTCCAAATCTTCGCGTTCGCCGCGAATGGCGCCATCGTTCGTGGGCCTGGGCGCATCAATGCGCTCGCCGTCTTCGGCCTTTGGCGCGGGCGCGTCGTTGCGGGACGGATTTTCTGGCGCTTGCTGCATTGCTGACCCTGTCTTGAGACAGAGCGATGCAAAAATCGCGCTCGTTTCACTCCGGTACCCGC
>JAFAVH010000073.1 GCA_019242655.1 Methylobacteriaceae bacterium | reverse complement strand
ATCTTCTTCATTCCGCGTCAGGCCCCGGCGGTAAGTTCGCCGCATCCGAACGCGGCACTGAAACTATGGTCGCGCTATAGCAGGTGGCGTGCCACGCTTCTATGCGAAATCGCGTTTACGGCTGCGCCTCATGCGGACATTCCGCCTATTTCGCAAGCAAAGCGCACTCAGATTAGGCAGATGCTGCGGGACTTCCGGTTTCGACTGGCAGCTCCTGCCGCGATCCCCATTCCGTCCAAGAGCCGTCGTAGACGGGAGTGGATGGGCGTCCGAGCGATTCAAAGGCTAGGGACAAGATCGCCGCGGAAATGCCCGAGCCGCACGTCGTGATGATCGGCCGCTCGGGATCGATCCCGGCCTCTGCGACCTTCCGCATGAGCTCGGCTCGAGGCCGCAATTGTCCTCCGACGATGAGATCACGATAGGGGAGGTTGCGGCTTCCCGGAATATGTCCGGGGCGCACGCCGGGACGCGGTTCGGCCTCCACGCCCGCAAACCGTGCTGCGGACCGCGCGTCGAGGAGCTGGACGCCGGCTTTTCGCTGGCGCTCTACATCGTCCAGCGAGGCGACCGACCCGTGATCGAGGCGCGCCGTGAAGTGCCGCGGCTGGCGCCGCACCGTACCCTCTTCGAGCGGCCGGCTTTCAGCCTTCCATTTCGGTAGTCCGCCCTCAAGCACCGCCACTTCCTGCATTCCGAACGTGCGTAACGTCCACCAGACGCGCGGGGCGGAGAACAAGCCGGCGCCATCATAGACGACGGCGCGCATACCGTCGCCGATACCGAGCTTCCGCATCGCGCTAGAGAAGGCGACCGGGTCCGGCAGCATGTGCGGCAGGCCGCTTGAATGATCGGCGATCGCATCGATGTCGAAGAACACCGCGCCAGGTATGTGACCGGCGACATACTCGGCGTTTGGATCACGCTTCTCGTCGGGCAAGTACCAGGAGCCATCTATGATGACGAGGTCGGGACTGGTCAGATTTTCGGCGAGCCAATCCGTCGTGACGAAATATGCGTGCTCGCCTCTTGGAAACGTCATCTCTCCCTCGATCTTCTTCTTTGTCGTTTGCCTAGACGAAACCCGGCGCGATTGTCGAACGCTGCTCCATCCATTTCGGCACCGGCAAATTTTTCGACTTCAAGAATTCCGGGTTGAACAGTTTGGACGCATAGCGCGCGCCGGAATCGCAAAGCACAGTGACGATCGTTCGTCCTCTCCCGAGCTCGCGCGCGAGGCGGATCGCGCCCGCGACATTGATTGCGGACGAGCCGCCGAGAAGAAGGCCTTCGCTCTCCGCCAGCTCGAACAGGATCGGCAGCGCCTCGTCATCGCTTACCTGATAAGCGAGATCGATTGGCGCGCCTTCGAGGTTCTTTGTGACGCGTCCCTGTCCGATTCCTTCCGTAATCGAGTTGCCGGTCGCCTTTAGTTCTCCCGTTTCATAATAGGAGTAAAGCGCCGAACCGAGCGGATCGGTGATCGCGATCTTCACATTTGGATTTCGCGCCTTCAATGCGAAGCCGACGCCGGCGAGCGTGCCGCCGGTGCCGACGGAGCAGGTGAAGCCATCGATTGCGCCGGAGGTACCCTCCCATATTTCGGGGCCCGTCGTCGTGCGATGGCCTTCACGATTGGCGACATTGTCGAATTGATTAGCCCAAATCGCGCCTTGCGGATGTTCGCGCGCGAGCCGTTCGGCAAGACGGCCGGAAAGCTTCACGTAATTGTTGGGATTGGCATAGGGTACCGCGGGCACTTCGATGAGTTCCGCGCCTTGTAGGCGGAGCATTTGCTTTTTTTCTTCGCTCTGCGTGTCGGGAATGACGATTACCGTGCGAAAGCCAAGCGTGTTTGCGACGAGCGCCAGGCCAATGCCTGTATTGCCGGCGGTGCCTTCAACCACAATGCCACCGGGCTTCAGCTGCCCGCGTGTCACCGCGTCCTCAATAATCGCGAGTCCGGCTCGATCCTTCACCGAGCCGCCAGGATTGAGGAACTCGGCTTTGCCCAAAATCGTGCAGCCGGTCATGTCAGAGGCGCGGCGCAATTTGATAAGCGGCGTGCGGCCGATCGTGCCGATCACGTCCTGCGCAATATGCGAGGCCGTTTTCGGCGTGGTCTCTGCCAAACTCGAATGCGTCATGCTTCACTAACTCGTGAAATAACCGGCCTTTCCGCAATGCGTTGGCGCCGCGCAGCGATCGCAGTATGCGCGTGTTCGTAAGCGAGGCGGAAGCCGTCGAGTCCGCGCGTCGATACGTTGCCGTGTTTTAGTCCGATCAGAACCTGACGCAACACGATATCGAGTTCTCGCTCCGCCTCGTCGAGATCAAGGCTTGTGGTCGCTGTCGCGACCCGGTCATTTATTTCCAAAACCTGGTCTGCATATTGCGCCGGCTCAAGCGGTTTCACGCGCGTGACCGCCGTATAGATCGCCGCACTGAGCGAACCAAGAATGCCTAAGACCGATGTACCGATGTAGAAGAGATCGCTATAGCGATCTAGAAAGCTTTTCACTTCGTTGTCGGTATAATCCGAGACCCCTTGATGGGCGACGATGAACGCATCTTTGTCCGTGTCTGGCGGTTCGATGCGTGTGGCAAAGCTGTTGTCGATCCCAAGCGCGGTCTTGTTTTCAAGCAGAATACCCGCAAGCTCAGCGACGATCGTGCTCGACAGCCGGCGGCGCACGGTGATGAACTCTTGAACGCCGACCGTCTCGAGATCGTCGTCGGGGATCTTCGGATTTGTTGAGAGAAGTCCCGCTTGAATCGTCTCGCTCGTTGTTCCCGCGACCTTTCGTTCAAGCGCTTTGCTGCCTTCGATTGCTTTCACTTCTATCTTGGTCTGCCGCTCGAAGCGCTTCGTCTCCGCAAGCGCCGAAAGCGACGCGAACACGATCGCAGCCTGGAATTGGTCGCGTCCGAACAGGCTGTCGATTGCGGTGTCTCCAGGCATCGGCTGGAGCGTGATGCGGTCAGGCTCAACTTGCGAGGCGGTAAGGATCGACCGAAACAGCGCTTCCGCGCCGCCCTCCGAAGTGACGAATGCGACTTTCTTTCCGCGAAGGTCGCCGAGATTGGCGACTTTGCTGCCTTTGGGTACGATGAGAAGGAACGCGAAGTGCTCGATCAAGGCGAGGGCGCGGGCAGAGCCGGGCACTTTCTGATCTGTTCGCACGAAGCCGAGGTCGGCGTCACCGCGGCCAAACCGTGATGTCGCTGCGGCTGAGCTCTCATCGGCGATGATGCTCAGGCGGACGTCGGTTGCATTGGTTTTGACAAGCTCGGCAAATTTTTCGGCGAAACGATACTCGAGGCTGCCGGCTGGGCCGGCGGCGATCTGGATCGGACGCGCTGCGTGCCGGTAATAGCGCACGCCGCCGGCGATCAGGATCGTCAGAAAAATCGTGCCGAGGAGGAAAAAAAGCTTCTGCCGCCGATTTTGGGCTCGTACGCCACGTCCTGGCTGGGTGAGGTCTTCACCCTCATCGCCCGCCTCGTCCGGCTCGCTTTGGCCGTGGCGAAGAAGCGATATCTTGCCGTCAGGCTCCATTGCAGCGACGAACCTCGATTCCTCGCATCCGAGTTGGTTCTCCCGCAGGAGTCTGTCAAGCCGAAAGCTTCCGCTCACGAAGCGGCGGTTGTCAATGTGTCGAGGCCGTGGTCTTTTCCGCCTCCCTTGAGCATCGGAAATCAAGCAATGGGTAAAAAGCTGATCGTCGCCGCAGCCTTAAGCCTCGCGTTCGGCGGACTCTTGCCCATCGGCGGCGCGCCCGCCCAACCGCAAGCGCCGATCGGGCATCGCCAGCCGACGGCATCCGACGTTCCTGCCAACGATTCCGTGCGCGGCGACAACAATCTTGGCGGTCAGCCTGCAGTTCAAACCTCCACCAAGCGCTCCCGTGCAGCGCGCACGCGAAGCGACGTGGAGATGATGACGAAGACTCCAAATATCTGTTCGAACTGCAACGACTAGGCGTCCGCTGCGCGTAACCGCGCGAAGCCGCGGTCGAGATCGGCCTTGACATCCTCGATATCTTCGAGGCCGGCCGAGAAGCGCAATGCCGGTCCTTCGGGATTCCACTCAGTCGCTGTCCGGTATGTGCTGCAATCGAAGGGAATGACCAGACTCTCGTATCCACCCCAGGAATAACCAAGGCCGAGCAGCTCGAGATGATCGAGCATAGCGCCGACCGCCGCGCGGGATGCCGGCTTCAGGATGATCGAGAACAGGCCTGACGACCCGAGGAAATCGCGTTTCCAGATCGAATGACCGGGATCGCCAGGAAGTGCCGGATGCAGAACGCGCGAGACCTCGTGGCGAGTTTGAAGCCAAGCGGCTAGCGCCAGCGCTTGCCGCTCGGCCTCGCGCAGCCGCAGCTCCATTGTGCGTAACCCCCGAAGTCCGAGAAACACATCCTCGGCGCCTGCGCACATGGCGAACGCGTCGAATGTCTCGCGTAGCCGCGGCCAATATTGCTCTGTCGCCGACACCATACCGAGAAGCAGATCGGAATGGCCGGAGAGATATTTCGTGCCTGCTTCGATGGCGAGATCAATGCCGCGCTCATGTGGAGGAAAGAACAGCGGCGTCGCCCAGGTATTATCCATGACGACGCAAGCGCCGCGTGCATGCGCGACATCGGCGATCGCTGGGATGTCCTGCATCTCGAAGCTCTGCGAGCCTGGCGCCTCGACAAAAACCAGGCGCGTATTTGGGCGCATGAGTTCGCCGATCGCTGTGCCGACAAGTGGGTCATAGTACGTGGTCTCGATCCCGAGCCGAGCCATGACGCTGTCGCAGAAATTGCGTGTTGGCCGGTAGGCGGAATCGGTTACCAAGACGTGGTCCCCGGATTTTACGACGCTAAGGATCGCGACCGTGATCGCCGACAGCCCCGACGGGGTCAGCACCGTTCCTGCGGCTCCCGCGATTTCGCTCCAGGCGTTCTCCAGCGCCTCTGTGGTTGGCGTGCCCTTGGTGCCGTAGATGAAGCGGGCTTTGCGCGCGTAGAGGCTCTCCATATCGGGGGACAGCACGGTCGAGCCGCGATAGATCGGCGTGTTGACGAAACCAAAATTCTCGAAAGGTTGGCGGCCGGCGTGAACGAGCCGGGTGCGTTTTCCCATTCCGGCGCGGCTGTCTCTGGTTGTTTTCGTCATCTGGCTTTCCCGCGCTGGCGATCCGGGGTCCTGGCTTGACGCCCCTCGTGAAACTCAGTTCGATACGCCTCGAACCTTCACGGCGGTTGCCGCTATCACGACTTGGAGCTCTTATGAAACGTACGCTCGCTTCAATCGCCGTTTTGGGCACTGCTTTTCTGTCCGCGCCGTGCTTTGCCGCGACGGTCGATCAGGTCAAGAGCCGTGGCTATCTCATCTGCGGCTCGAATCCAGGCCTGCCGGGCTTCGGTCTACCCGACGACAAGGGCAACTGGACGGGCTTCGATATCGATTTCTGCCGTGCCGTCGCAGCAACGATCTTCAACGACGCGAATAAGGTGCGCTTCGTCCCGCTGACGGCCAAGGACCGCTTCACTGCCCTCCAGTCGGGCGAGATCGACATACTTTCGCGCAACACGACCTGGACACAATCGCGCGAAGTCGCTCAGGGGTTTCTCTTTCCGGCAGTCACTTACTATGACGGCCAGGGCTTCATGGTGCGCAAGAAGCTTGGCGTGAACTCGGCCCCCGAGCTCGACGGCGCCTCAATCTGCGTACAGCAGGGAACGACCACGGAGCTCAACCTGGCGGACTATTTCCGCACGCATAACAAGAAGTACGAGCCGGTCGTCTTCGCCACCGCAGACGAGGCAATTAAAGCTTATGATAGCGGACGCTGCGACTCGTTCACGACAGACGGCTCACAACTTGTCTCCGAGCGGCTGAAGCTCGGCGCGCCAGACGACCATATCATCTTGCCGGAAGTCATCTCAAAAGAGCCGCTCGGCCCGACCGTGCGTCAGGGCGACGATCAATGGTTCAATCTCGTGCGCTGGACCGCCTTCGCCATGCTCAATGCGGAAGAACTCGGCATCACCTCGAAGAACGCCGACGAGCAGGCAAAAGGCACGAATCCGGAGGTTCGCCGTTTGCTCGGCGCCGAGGGTAATTTCGGCTCCAATCTTGGTCTCACGCAGGATTGGGCGCTTCGCATCATCAAGAATATCGGCAGTTACGGTGAGGTTTTCGATCGCAATCTCGGCGAAGGATCGCGCTTGAAGCTCAAACGCGGTCTCAACGCCCTTTATACGAAAGGCGGCATCCAGTACGCGCCGCCCGTACGTTAGCGCTCGCGAGTACAGGATCGATTGACGTAATAAAGCAGGATCATGAGCGTTCCCGCCGCGCCGCTCACTACGGAACGGCCGCCCTTTTGGAACGATCCGTTCTGGCGTGGCCTCGCCAGTCAGATTCTGCTTGCGGGAATCGTCGCGTTCCTTGTCATCGAGGCAACCATAAACGCGCGCGACAACATGCATGCGCGCGGCATCCCGACCGATCTTTCCTTTTGGAATATGCCGGCCGGCTTCGACATCAATCAGTCATTCGTCCCGTATTCGGCGCTTTGGCCCTATGGCCGCGCGTTTGTCGTCGGATTGCTCAACACACTATTCGTCGCGATCATCGGCGTGATCTTCGCGACAATCGTCGGCTTTGCCGTCGGCGCCGCCCGGCTATCGAAAAGTTGGCTGCTGGCGCGCCTCGCCACGATCTATGTCGAGGTGATCCGCAACATTCCGCTGCTGCTGCAACTGCTCTTTTGGTACAACGCGGTGTTGAAGCCGCTGCCGGGCCCGCGGCAATCGGTCGATCTCTTCGGGACGGCGTTCCTCAACAATCGCGGGTTCTTCGTGCCGGAGCCAATCGCACGCGCCGGTTTCGATTACGTGTTGATCGCGTTCGCCGTCGGGATCGTCGGTTCAACAATCTTCTGGTATCTGGCTAGGCGTCGGCAAACGGAGACCGGCGTGCAATGGCCGGTCTTGCGGGTGAGCATCGCGCTTGTTCTCGGACTGCCGGTCCTTGCCTATTTCCTTGCGGGGCGGCCGCTCGAATTTGCCATGCCGCAATTGCGTGGTTTCAATTTTGTCGGCGGCATTCGGCTGTCGCCTGAGCTCGTCGCGCTGCTTCTAAGCCTCATCCTCTACACCGCCTCCTTCATTGCCGAAATCGTGCGCGCCGGCATCCAGTCGGTCCCACGCGGCCAAAGCGAGGCGTCGCTCGCATTGGGTCTGCGCCCGGGGCCGGCGCGGCGGCTCATCATCATGCCGCAAGCGATGCGCGTGATCATCCCGCCACTGACCAACCAATACCTGAACCTGACCAAGAACTCGTCGCTCGCGGTCGCGATC
>JAFAVH010000257.1 GCA_019242655.1 Methylobacteriaceae bacterium | reverse complement strand
CCGCGGCTGACGGACGGCATCGCCTTTCCCTATCTCCTGTTCCTGGCCTCCGGAGGGCACACCCAGCTCGTCGCGGTGCGCGGCGTCGGCGAATACGAGCGTCTTGGGTCGACCGTTGATGATGCGATCGGCGAAGCCTTCGACAAGGTCGCAAAAATGCTCGGCCTGCCCTATCCCGGCGGCCCGATGGTCGAGCGCGAGGCGAGCGACGGCGATCCGCAGCGCTTCGACTTGCCGCGTCCGATGCTGTCGCGACCGAAGCCGGATTTCTCTCTATCTGGACTAAAGACGGCGGTGCGGCTCGAAGCCGAACGCATCGCGCCGTTGACGCGCACCGATGTCGCCGATCTCTGCGCATCGTTTCAAGCGGCGATCATCGATGTCGTGGTCGATCGCTCGCGCGCCGCATTGCGTGTTTTCCGCGAAGCCTATGAGCATCCCAACGCGTTCGTCGCGGCGGGCGGTGTTGCAGCAAACGGCGGCGTTCGCCGCGCGCTCGGCCGCTTCTGCGCGGAAGCCGGCATTCGCCTGATCACGCCGCCGCTCAATCTCTGCACCGACAACGGCGCGATGATCGCATGGGCCGGACTTGAGCGCCTTGCACTTGGACTTGCCGACGATCTCACATTCGCCGCACGTCCGCGTTGGCCGCTCGACGCAAACGCGGAAGCGATCCACCACGGAAAGGCGTGATGACAATCGCCGTGCTCGGCGCCGGCGCATGGGGGACGGCGCTGGCCAATATGGCGGCGGCTAAAGGCGAGCGCGTTTTGCTTTGGGGCCGCAATCCGGCGTGCGTCGAAGCGATTGCCCGCGAACGCGAGAACAGGCTCTATCTGCCCGGCGTTCCGCTTGCCGCAAACATAGAGCCGATCTCAAGCATCAACCGCATTGGTGAAGCGGAACTCGTGCTCGCAGCAATTCCGACCCAAGCTTTTCGGGATGTCGCACGCGCCGGCCATTTCTCTACGCTCTCCGGCGCACCCTGGATCGTTTGCGCGAAGGGCATCGAGCGGACCAGCAGGCGGTTTCTCAGCGATGTTCTCGCGGAAGAATTGCCAAGCGCGGTTCCCGCCATTCTCTCAGGACCGAGCTTCGCGATGGATGTGGCGCGCGGCCTTCCAACCGCCGTTACCGTCGCCGCATCGAACGACAACATCGCTCAAGAGATCGCAGAGCGTCTTGCGACGCCGAGCTTCCGTCTCTATCGCTCGACCGATATCCGCGGCGTGGAGATCGGCGGCGCGGCAAAGAACGTGCTCGCGATTGCTTGCGGCATTGCGAAAGGCGCGGGCCTCGGCGCGAGCGCCGGCGCGGCGCTGATCGCCCGCGGCTTTGCCGAACTCGCGCGCTTTGGCGGGGCGCTTGATGCCCGGCCGGAAACACTGATGGGCTTGTCGGGCCTCGGCGATCTCGTTCTCACCTGCAGCTCGGAGCAATCGCGCAACTTCTCTTACGGACTGGCGCTTGGCCGCGGCGAGGATCCACAAAGTGCGTCGCACGGCTATCTCGTCGAAGGCGCGTTCACCGCATCCGTGTTGATCGAACTGGCGCGCGGGCGCGGCATCGACATGCCAATCTCAGAATGCGTTGCGCGCGTCATTGCCGGGGAACTTCGAATTGCGGACGCGATCGAGGCGCTGCTACAGCGTCCGCAGAAATCGGAATTGTGAGGGCACGACAATTGTGAGGGCGACATGGCGCATTGGCTGATGAAGAGCGAGCCGTCGAGCTGGTCATGGGATCAGCAAGTCGAAGCGGGCAACAAAGGCACGTTTTGGAACGGGGTGCGCAATCACCTCGCCAAGAAACATCTGAAGGAGATGAAAGTCGGCGACGAAGCTTTCTTCTATCACTCGGGCGAAGAGAAAGCCGTCGTCGGCATCGTCGAGATCATCAAAGCGTACTATCCCGATCCCTCGGACAAGACCGGTGTTTTCGGCATGGTTGATGTGAAGGCGGTGAAGCCGCTCGCAAAGCCAGTCACGTTGGCGCAGATCAAAGCCGATCCGCGGCTGAAGGAAATGGTGCTTGTGAAAAGCTCGCGGCTGTCTGTGCAGCCGGTGAGCGAAACGGAGTGGAAGGCTGTTCTGGCGATGACGAAGTAAGCTGCCGAGGGGAGCGGCCATATGCGCGCCTAATCATCCATATTACCGATTAGGGCTCGAATGTCCCTGCGACCGTAGAAAATGCGACCAATGGAGACAACACCTTCCTTTACAGTGTAGGCGATCACGATGCGCCTCTCAAAGGGGAGCAGCCGTAGGCCAGGCCGCAAGTCTTCGTGAAGCGGACCAATCTCGGGAAAATCCGCAAGCTTTTCACAACGACGATGAATACGCTGAATGAACTTGAAAGCGTTTACCGGGCTGTCTTTAGCAATCCAACTATAGATATTGTCGATATCAGCGACAGCTCCAGGCCGAAACTCGATCTTATGCTTCACGTCGGGCAGCTTTCATTGCCGCCTTGTGTTTGCTTTCGATCGAACTGAAAACTTCGCTCGCCGGAACGCTCGGCTGAGGATCGTCGAAAGCTTGATTGATCTGACTCTTCAGCTCCGCTCGACGTTCCGAGAGACCCGTTTCGCGATCCTCAAGCATCCGGAGCCCTGCCCGGATCACTTCGCTTGCATTTTGAAAGCGTCCTTGCGCGATCTGCTCCTGAACAAAATCCTCGTAATGCTGGCCTAGATCGAAGTTGGGCATCCGCTCTCTCCGCCCCTACGAATGTATGTCGAAAATCTTCGTCGTTGATAAGTAATACTGAAGGATACGCAGCGAAAGTGGCTGCGAGTAATGCTGCAAAGTCAATTGACTTGCGGCTGCCGAGGCCGCGAGCGGCGCAGCTCAGCGCGAGGTCGGCGCGTAGGCGAGGAAGCCCTCCGGTAGCGCCGGCAACGAGCCCTCGATCAGCTTGGCGATGCCGCCCGCTGCGTTTCTCGGCTTCTCCAACGCAGCGTGCGGCTTTTCGATCGAGGCTTGTGGTTTCGGCGTGGAGGCCGGGCCCGCGGCGCGCTTTGGCGGCACTGGAACATTGGCGGGCTGCTCGACGGTGTCTTTAGCGGCAGGCTCGGACTTGCTGGCGGCAGGTTCGGATTTCGCGTCCTCCGAGCCAAAGAAGCGCTTAAATCCACCCCAGCTCGAGCCGGAGCCTGCACTCGCCTCCATCGCCGACGGTGACGGCACGGCGGACGACGGAACGGTCTGCGCCGGGGCGTAGGCGGTGACGGCTGTCGCACCGGTGCTCGTCTTTGCAGCCTTCGCCGCCGTAAGCTGGAGCGCCGGGGACTTGGCCAGCTTCTTGTCCGAAAGATCGATCTCGACCGGACCCTGCGCCAGTGCATCGGGCCGGCTGACCTCAGGCATCTTACTGAAGAAGTCGGGGTGCTGACCGCCATCTGCATAGACGAGGCGCACGGCCTTTACGCCGCCGGCGGTGAGCTCGGCGATTTTCTGCTCGTCCTGGTGCTGCCTGTCCTTCACAAGGCTGGCGATCTCCGCGTCCTGCTTCAGCGGCGGACAAGCGGCATCAGCCTCAAGCCGCTGACTGGCAGTCTCCGGACTCGCATTGAAAACGTAGTGTCGGCCACAGACGCCGACTCGCGGCTCCGCCTTGGTCACCTCAAAATTGTCCGCGCCTTCCTTGAGCTGCTTCCAAAAGGCGATGTTTGGATCGGCGCGGTGCTTGGCGAAATTTTCCGCGTTCATATGGAAGGGATAGGACTGCATCTGGATTTCGCGCTGGCCGCCGGCGAAGGACTCGCGGGCGATCGCATAAATCTCGGCAATCTGCTGGTCGGTCATCGAGAAGCAGCCCGCGGACGAGCAGGCGCCGTGGACCATGATCGCGCCGCCGGTGGCACCATGGGCCCGATCGTAGGCGTTGGGGTAGCCGACATTGAAGGAGAGGTAATAGGCCGAGTTCGGGTTCATCTGACCCGGCGTGATGGCATAGAAACCTTCGGGGACCTGGCGGTCGCCCTCCTTGACCTTCGGTCCGAGCTGGCCCGACCAGCGGCACATCGGATAGGTTTTCAAGAGCGCGTAGCGCCCGTCGGTCCGCTTCTTCCAGATTTCGAATTCCGCTTCCTTCTTGTAGGTGCGGATGAGCATCGGCGCGTCTTTGCTCGTCCCCTTCTCCGACATCAGCGCGAGCGTCTGCGGCGGAATTGGCTGAAAGGCGCGCGCGCTGCCAAGTCCCGGGGATTCTTGGCACGCCGCGAGAAGGCCTGCGCCAGCTCCGATGACTGCAAAGCGGGCCAGGATGGAGAAGCTCGCCCCCAAAACGCGCACGCGCGGGCTCTGAACCATGCGTCTTCAATCCCCTCCGCCGCTCTTCAAAGGCGGCACGTTGCTCAGCTGTACGGTGCTTATCCTTACGGCGAACTTACCAAAGGGGCCCGCGATCTTTGCCGAGCATTAACGGAGCCTTAACCGGGCTGCGAACCGTTAAGTCTGCCTAAACTTTTCGGCCCATGGCCAGGAATTTCTCTGCCCGGGCCGATTTTATTTGCTCGCGTGACATATTTCCCAAAGCGGCGAGCGCGCCTGAAACCGCTTCGCCGGTCGCTGCGATGACCCTTTCAGGATCGCGATGCGCCCCGCCCGGCGGCTCCGGGACGATTGCGTCGATAATGCCGAATCTGAGCAAATCCTGGGCGGTAATCTTCATGCCCGTCGCCGCGTCCTCGGCCCGACCGGCATCGCGCCAGAGGATCGACGCCGAGGCCTCCGGCGAAGCTACCGTATAGATCGCGTGCTCCAGCATGAGCACCTTGTTGCAGCTGGCAATCGCCACCGCGCCGCCCGAGCCGCCCTCTCCCACAATGACCGCGACATTGGGCACGCCGAGGCCCAGCGACGTCTCCGTCGAGCGGGCGATCGCCTCTGCTTGGCCGCGCTCCTCCGCGTCGATGCCGGGGAAGGCGCCAGCGGTGTCGACCAGGGAAATCACAGGCAGATCGAACCGGTCGGCAAGCTCCATCAGGCGGACGGCCTTGCGGTAACCCTCCGGACGCGCCATTCCGAAATTGTGTTCGAGCCGGCTTTCGGTATTGGCGCCCTTTTCCTGACCAAGAACGCAGACCGGTTGGCCCTTGAAGCGACCGAAGCCGCCTAAAATGGCGCGATCGTCGCCGAAGTGACGGTCGCCGGCGAGCGGCGTGAAATCGGCAACGAGCTCCCTCACGTAGTCGATGAAATGCGGCCGTTGCGGGTGGCGCGCGACCTGCGTCTTCTGCCAGGGCGAAAGGTTGGCGTAGAGTTCGGACAAGGCTTTCGCGGCCTTGGCCTCAAGCTTCGTCAGTTCCTCGCCGATCGACGCCGTGTCGCCGCCATTCGAGACCGCGCGCAGCTCCTCGACCTTTGCTTCCAGGTCGGCGACGGGCTTTTCGAAATCCAGGTACGAACGCATCTGCGGGCGGGTTTAGCCTGCTTTGCCGCAGGGAGCTACCGAAGTATCACGCGTCCCCCAGTGGGTGCAGGTCGCGCACCATCGCGGCCATCCGCTCGTCGAGAACATGTGTGTAAATCTGTGTTGTCGAGATATCGGCATGTCCGAGCAGCTCCTGGACGATACGCAGATCGGCGCCGTTTTGCAGGAGATGGCTGGCAAAGGCATGGCGTAGGACGTGCGGGCTGATCCTCGCAACCGGAATACCTGCAGCAGCAGCAGCAGACTTGAGGTCGCGCGCGAAAGCCTGCCGCGTCATGTGGCCGCTCTCGCTGTCGGCAGGGAAGAGCCAAGGCAGGCCGGCGGCGCCGGGACGCGCCTCGTCCAGAAGGCGGCGGTAAGCCGCCATCGCCTCGCGCGCCTTGGATGTCAGCGGTACAAGGCGCTCACGCCCGCCCTTGCCGCGCACGGCGATGAAAGCCTCGCGCGTGCGGGCCGCGCTCTTCGGCAGCGCGACCAGCTCCGAGACGCGCAAACCCGTGGCGTAGAGGATTTCGAGCAGGCAGAACGTGCGCGCGGCGCGCAGGCGCTCGCCCAAAGCTCGCGCTTCGTCCTCGATGCCCTCACGTGAGACGTCGAGCAACCTCTCGACCTCATCGACACCGAGCACTTTCGGCAGCGGACGGCCGCGACGCGGACCCTCGAGAATGGCAGCGGGATCATCGCCGCGACGGCCTTCCGAAAACAAGAAGCGATGGAATTGCCGGATTGCCGAGAGCTGCCGCGCCGCCGATGATGCGGCGAGACCCTGCGCCGCAAGTCCCGTGAGGTAAGCGCGGATCGTCTCGCTCTGGACGTTCAGCGGCGAAGCGCCGCCCGTGGCCGTAAGCCAGCCGATATAAGCCGAGAGATCGCGCTTATAGGCCTCGACCGTGTTCTTCGCTGCGCCGCGTTCTGTCACGAGCATGTCGAGAAACAGATCGACAAGGCCCTGGTCGCGCCGGCTCGCCTGCATCTTACTTGTTGAGTTTACTGGCCGGGAGTGTCTGCGTCATTTCGCGCGGCTGCGGCTCGACAAAGGTGACGAGTGCGATCATCCCGCCATAGACAAGCCCGGCAAGGATCGCGACGATAACCAGAAATCGGATAAGACTTGGCAAGATTCACCGCGGCGCTGAGCGACAATCTACTACCGCAAGCTTAACCGATTGCAACAATTGCCAGCCATTCACAGGCTCCGCAGCGTCGCGGCAGGCTTTACGCCGAGCACGCGCCACGTGCCGACAAGGCCTAGAAGCACAGCAAACGTCAGCGCCAAAGCTGCCGCCGCGAGGGACTGGGCCCATATCCAAGCGAACTCGAACGCCATGATGCGCGTCACGATGACGTAGGCCGCCGCTGCTCCGGCAATAAGCCCAAAGACAGCGGCGACGGTGCCGAGCAACGCGTATTCGACAAGCATCGCGGCGAGCAGCCGCTGCCGGGTCGCGCCGAGCGTCTTGAGGATCACCGCATCATAAGCACGCGCGCGTCGGCCTGCAGCGATTGCGCCCGCAAGCACAAGAATGGCAGCGACGAGCGCCACGCTCGATGCCGCACGGATCGCCACCGCGAGCTGGCTGAGAATGTTCGAGACGGCGTCGAGCACGTCCTTCACCTTGATGCTGGTAATTGCCGGATAATCGTGGCCTGTTGCGCGCAAGATCGCGTTTTCGCGCGCCGTATTGTCGCCGGGTGGGAAGGCAAGCGTGACGAGCGTCGTGTAGGGCGCGCCGGCAAACGTGTTCGGCGTAAACACGAGCACAAAGTTGATGCCGAGCGTGCGCCAGTTGACATGGCGCAGATTGGCAATGCGCGCGTCGAGTTCGCGCCCGAGCACGTTCACAGTGATGGTATCACCGATGTCGAGGCCAAGTCCGTCGGCGATCTCCTCGTCGAGAGAGACGAGCGGCTCTCCGGCATAACCGCCTGGCCACCACTCTCCTTTCGCCACGCTCGATCCGTCAGGCACCTTCGAGGTGAACGTGATGCCGCGATCGCCTTCGAGCACCCAGGCCGCATTTTCCTTGGGATGCACGTCCTCGGCCTTCCGATCCTTTACCTTGACGATGCGGCCGCGCAGCAAAGGCGCAGTGCCTATCGTTCCCTCCGGCGCGTGCGCTTTCAGATAATCCTGGAAGGGAGCCGCATCGGCAGCGCGCACATCCAGGAAGAAGAAGCTTGGCGTGGTGCCGGGAATTTCTTGTTTGATCTGCCGGCGCAGATTGGCGTCGATCATCGCCAGCGTGACGAGTAGCGCCAGTCCTAAGCCGAGTGACAGGAGGATCGATGGCGCGAGCGTGCCGGGGCGTCGGATCTCAACCAGCGCCAATCGCAGCGTGAGAGATCGCGGGGGCGGCAGGCGCCGAAGCAGCGCCACGATAAAACCGGCCAAAAGACGAAGAACGACGAAGCTTCCGAGCGTAGCACCGAGATAGATGATCGCGAGACGCAGATTGGGCGCTGTCGCCAGGATCGTGGCGAGAAGCGCGAGTCCCGCAGCGGCGGTGAGCAGCCGATATCGCCAACGCAGACGCGAGCGCAACGGCTCGACCTCATCGCGAAACAGGCCAGATACGGAAATATCATGCACGCGTCCGAGCGGACCGAGTGTGAAAGTCAACGTTGCAAGCAGACCGTAAATCATTCCGCTCGCGACAGCTTGGGGATAAAGCGCCGAGGTCAGCGGGAACGGAATGAGCGCGCTGAAGAGGCTGTTGACGACGAGAGGCATGACCGCGCCGGCGATCGTGCCCGCCAAAATACCGATGCATGCAATACAGAGGATTTCGACGAGCGTTTCGGCAAACACATAAGAACCTGACGCGCCAAGCGCCTTCATTGTCGCAATGGTCATGCGCTTGCGCTCGACGAAGCCGCGTACCGCATTCGCGATGCCGCTGCCGCCGATGATCAGGGACGTGAGGCCTATCAGTGTCAGGAATTGTGTAAGGCGGTCGACATTTTTGGAAAATTGCGGTGAAACATTCGTGCGTGTTCGTATTTCCCATCCCGCCTCTGGGAATGCCGCATTCGCCTCGTCGATAAGACGCGTCAATTCTTCATCCGACGCGACGGCGCGGCCACGTTCAGGTGTGACGATGAGGCGATTGATCCAGCGCACCAGCGCGCCGGGCTGCAGCAATCCGCTTGCGCGTAGCGCATCTTGGGAGATGATCACGCGCGGGCCGAAGCCGATGCCGCCGGAAAGTTTGTCGGGCTCGCTCGCCAGAAAGGCGCGGAGCTCGAAAGAGGATGTGCCGATCTCGATGCGGTCGCCGACCTTGATATCGAGCTTCGCGCTGAGCGCCTCGTCCGCGACCATGCCGTAGAGGCCGTCGCGAGGCGCCAATGCATCCTGCAAGGGAAGAGCCGGAGAAAGCACGGCGGCGCCAGCCGCAGGATACGCCCCGTCTACCGCCTTGATGTCGATGAGGCCTGACTGATCGTTATGCCGCGCAATGGCGCGCATGATTGCGACGCTCGACAGGGAGCCGCGCGAAGTAAAGAAGGCACGTTCGGGATCGCTTAATGCGCTGTGACTACGCGCAAACGATACGTCGCCGCCGAGAATCGTGCGCCCTTCTCGCGCGACGCCGTCGGACAGCGAATGTGACAAAGCGGAAACCGTGGTGACCGCCCAAACGCCAAGAAAGATGCAGCCGATGAAAATGCCGAAACCGCGTATGCCGCCGCGGAGATCGCGCATTGCGAGCCGCAGCAGAAGCGGCAGTTGCACTGCAGTCCGGCTGGCGGAAGGCGCAATCGCGGTGCTCATTGGGCCGCCGGCAGAATGAGATCGGTTTCAGCAAGCTCGATCCGACCGGACCGCATACGCACTACGCGGTCGCAACGGCGTGCAAGGCTGGCATCGTGGGTGACAAGCACGAGCGTGGTGCCGCGCGCGCGCTGCAGATCGAAGATGAGATCGATGATTGCCGTGCCCGTCGCATCATCGAGATTCCCGGTCGGCTCGTCGGCGACAAGAATTGCCGGATTGCCCGCAATCGCGCGTGCGAGCGCAACGCGCTGCTGCTCGCCGCCCGACAATTGCGCGGGATAGTGCGCGGCACGATCGGCGAGCCCTACTCCGGCAAGTTCCTCGTGCGCGCGATGGAGCGCGTCGGACGCGCCCTGCAATTCGAGCGGGATCGCGACATTTTCGAGCGCCGTCATCGTTGGAATGAGATGAAACGATTGGAAAACGATGCCGATCCGCGCACCGCGAAACCGCGCGAGACGATCTTCATCCAGTTTCGCGAGGTCGGTTCCCTCGACAAGAACCAAGCCGCCGTCCGGTCGCTCTAATCCGGCAAGCACCATCAGAAGCGTCGACTTGCCCGAGCCTGAAGGGCCGACAAGCCCGATCGCCTCGCCACGACCGATCCTCAGATCGATATCGCGCAGCACATGTACCCGGGAGGCCCCGCGCCCGAGATGGATGTTCACCCCACTCAACTCGACCGCGGACGTCTCAGTCCCCATATGGCTCCTCGACTTCAAACGCGTGGCCGTTGGCCGCGATGCCGTAATATGGCGATCGGGGAATAATCTTGCATATGCGGCATATCGGACGGTTGCGTTTCGGCGCGCTCATCGCCCTTCTCGTTGCGCTCCTTCATCCCGGAACGGCTGTGGCACGTACAATTCACATCGTGGCTTTCGGCGACAGTCTCTCGGCGGGCTTCATGCTGCCGGCCGGCGCCTCCTTTCCCGGACAGCTTGAGGCGGCGCTGCGGGCCAAAGGGCGAGACGTTAGCGTCGTCAATGCCGGCGTCTCCGGCGACACGGCAAGCGATGGCCTTGCCCGGCTCGATTGGTCGGTGCCGAAAAGCACCGACCTCGTCATCGTGGAATTCGGCGCCAACGACATGCTGCGCGGGCTCGACCCTTCGATTGCGCGGCGCGCCCTCGATGAGATCATCACCAGGCTGAAGGCGCGCGGCGTCCCAGTCCTGCTTGCCGGCATGCGGTCGGTCACCAATCTCGGCGAGAGCTACCGTGCCGAGTTCGAGGGCATCTACCCCGCGCTCGCCAAGGAACATCAGGTCCCGCTCTATCCATTTTTCCTGGAAGGCATTGCGCAACAGCCGGCCTTCAATCTCGCCGACGGAATTCACCCGAACCAGGCCGGCGTGGCGAAGATCGTCGCCGGTATCCTCCCGTCGGTTGAAGCCGCGCTCGACCAGATCCGCGACCCGAGCACATCTTCCGAGCGGGCGGGAAATCGCTAAGCTGGCGCTTGTCGACTCAAAGAGGCGAACAATGCCCCGTCTGTTCACCGGTCTCGAAATCCCCCCGGATATTGCGG
>JAFAVH010000164.1 GCA_019242655.1 Methylobacteriaceae bacterium | reverse complement strand
TACGGATTTCGGGCCTGACCCGTATCCGTCAACTGCACCGTCCAGTTCTTGGCGTCCTTGCCGGTGTCGATCTCAAAAAAGCCGGTGCGATCGAAACCGCGAACGAAACAATCATTGCGCCCATCGATGTGAAATTCGCGGTCGCGCGTACACATGAAGGCTTTGCCCTTCCACTCGCCGCCGCGCTCGTCCATAGCGTAAACGTAGTAATACTGCGCCGCGAGCGGTCCGCGCAGCAGAGTCTCGCAGGCGCTGGACTTGAGGTTCCACCAGCCCTCGCTGACCCAGCGCTGCCCGTCGGTATAGGCAAGCGACACGCTGACGCGGGCATTGGTGTTGTTGCAGAGGCGGAAATCGGCATGCGCAGCGCTCGGCACGACCGCGGCAAATAGCGTGAGCGCGAGAAAAGCAGACGGAGCGTAGCGGCGCATCGAATCTCGAATTGAGGAAGGCTACGAAAGCCGCCTCCTCATGGCGAGAGAATGACAGCGAGGCAAGTGCGGCCGCTTGCAAACGACAGCGCCGCCGGCCCGTGGGGCGGCGGCGCACGTGCGACCTCGAGATCCGAAGCGGCGGATCAGGGGCCGGTATAGCGGTTAAACAAGAACTTCCCGTGCGTCGCCTCGAACGGCATGTTGTTGAAATAGGCCTGCTGAGCGATGTAGCGGTGCTCGTACATGGGCTCCACGACCGTGCCCGGATCAAGCCAGCTGCGCCGCGTCACTGTCAGCGGCCGCTCGCCGGTGACGATGTAACCGCGACGGTAGCGATCCTGCGCCTCAGCGCTGCTGATGATCGTGAGAAAGGCGGCCGCACCGGCGGCGGCGGTGAGAACAAGCGGAACGACGCGGCGCATTAGGTATTCCTTCAAGACGAGGCGCGGCCCTTAGGCCGGCGGAAGGCCGAACACTGGCCCTCTCCCGTAAACAACCCTTACAGCTACGCTTGGTTCCCGCGATTCGGGTTTATGGCAAACGCGGCGTTGAGCCGCCGCGCACCCTTTTCATTTCCGGCGAATGCGAAAGATGTGCAGACCGTCCGAACTCTGCTGTTCCTCAAGTTCGTCACCGGTCTGTCGCAGTAGGTTGGGGACATCGATGGTCGATAGGGGATCGGTGCATTCGACCACGAAACGCTGACCGGCGGCGGCCTGTCTGAGCGCCTTTCGGGTGCGCAGGGCCGGCAGCGGGCATTTGAGACCGCGCAGATCCAGCCGGAGCGGCGGGGTGGCATCATCGCTCATAATGGTCTCTTGTGCGATCCATGATGTGCGCGCCGGAGATGAACAGTGCGGCTTTGCCCGCTTAAGGACGCGCGGACAGCCTTCTTAGCGAAGATTGCCCCCATCGCCAGCACCAGCATTGCGACGGCAAAGGCCGGAGGCCTGGTCCTCGCCGAAGACGTTTTGGCGTCTAGCGACCTTCCACCAGGGGCGCTCGCCCTCGAGCGCGGCTATGCGATCGCATCGCGCGCGAGCGTCGGCGCCTCCTCCTACCTTCCGACCCTGCTGCCGCAAATGCCTCGCCAGGTCGAGGCCGGCGAGGCCCTTCCCCCTGGTTGCGATTCGATTCTCGATCCGGGCGATATCTGCCAAGCGCCCGGCGGCGCAGAGATCATCGCCTCCGTCGCGCCCGGCCGGCATGTCCGTCAGGCCGGAGGCGATCTCGCCGCTGGCCGCACCATCGTGCCGGGTGGGACGCGTCTCAGCGGCTCCCAGATCGCTGTGATCCGTTCCGCCGGTCTCACCGAAGTCCCGGTCCGCGTCCCTTCCGTTGTCGTCATGGCGCCGAAGGGCTCCTGCGCCTCGGCGGCGCTGGTGATGGACCTCGCCGCAAAAGCGGGGGCCGACGTCAGTATGGCCTATGTGCCCGAAGCGCGTTTACCGGGCGCGCTGGCCTCCACGGCAAGCGCCGATCTCGCCTTGGTCGCGGGCTGGAGCGGCCCGACCTTGCAGTCGGCGGTCCCTGCCTTGGCCGAAACCGGGCAGCTCGTCGCTCGCGACCTGGCGGTCAACCCCGGCGCCGGCATGGCGTGCGGCTTCATCGACGCGGAAGCCCGCTTAACGCCAATCATCCTCATGCCCGGCCGCATCGAGGAGACATTGGCCGCTTGGCTCCTGCTCGCGCGCCCCGCTCTCGACCGCCTCAGCGGCTTCTCCGGGTCGCGGCCGGCGACGAGACTTCCGCTCGCGCGCAAGATCAGTTCCGCCCCGGGGATGGTCGATCTCGCGATCGTTAGACGCCATGTCGACCGGTGGAAACCCGTCGCTTCGGGAGATATCTCTTGGGCGGCCGTCGCCGATGCGGAGGCATGGCTTGCCGTCGCCGCCGATAGCGAGGGCTTTGCTGCCGGCGAGATTGTCGAGGCCGAGTTCCTGTGATCGAGGTCTTTGAATGAACGATATGCGGCCGGCCCGCGATGCGTCGCGGGAGCAGGCGCAGTTCCTGCGGGTGCTGTCGCGCGACGAGGCGATGGCACGCTTCGAACAGGCGCTCGATCCGAAGCCGCTCGGCATCGAGGAGGTGAGCCTCGCTGAAGCGATCGGCCGCGTCGTTGCCGATCATGTCCCGGCGCCTGTCGACGTGCCGCCCTTCGACCGCTCCAACGTCGACGGCTTCGCGCTGCGCGCTGCCGATGTCGCCGGTACGTCGGACAATTCGCCGGTGTCGCTGACCCTCAATAATGAGACGATCGCCTGTGGGAGCGAGCCGCAACTGACCGTCAGCGCGAAAACGGCGACGCCGATCGCGACCGGCGGCCCGATCCCGCGCGGCGCGGACGCCGTCGTGATGATCGAGCAGACCGACATCGAAGATGACCTTCTTGTCGTGCGCCGCCCCGTTGGGCCGGCGCAGAATGTCTCGTTTGCCGGCAGCGACATGGCGCTCGGCGAAGTCGTCTTGCGCAAGGGAACGCAAATCGGTTCGCGTGAGATCGCGATGCTCGCGGCCTGCGGAATCAATCGCGTTCAAGTTTTTCGCAAGCCGCGCGTCGGCGTGTTCTCGACCGGCGACGAATTAATTCCGCCAGGCGGCAAACTGACGCCCGCTGCCATCTTTGACTCCAACGGTCCGATCGTCTGCGCGAGCATCGTCGAGAACGGCGCGCAAGCGATTTCCTACGGCATCGTCAGCGACAATGCCGAGGCAATCGAATCGACGCTGCGCAAAG
The DNA here is from genome assembly GCA_019242655.1 of Methylobacteriaceae bacterium. Lineage (GTDB taxonomy): Bacteria > Pseudomonadota > Alphaproteobacteria > Rhizobiales > Beijerinckiaceae > JAFASC01. Next base: position 15,125 of record JAFAVH010000164.1, on the reverse strand, counting down.
CGCTTGCCGAATGCGACATGGTCGTTCTGTCCGGCGGTACATCGAAGGGCGCCGGCGATCTCACCGCCGAAATTGTCGGCCGGCTCGGCAAGCCTGGAATTGTCGCCCATGGCGTCGCGCTGAAGCCGGGCAAACCGCTTTGCCTCGCGGTCACAGACGGCAAGGCCATTGTCGTGCTGCCGGGATTTCCAACCTCGGCAATGTTCACCTTCCACGATTTCATCGTGCCCGTGTTGCGCCGGATGAGCGGCTTGCCGGCACGCGACGAATCGATCGTCGAAGCGGAGACCGCGGTGGCGATTGCATCGGATTTTGGCCGCACGGAATTCGCGATGGTGGCGCTCAGCGAACATGAGAACGGGCTGAAAGCCTTTCCGCTCGCCAAGGGCTCCGGCGCTGTCACGAGCTTCGCGCAAGCCGATGGTTTCCTCACCATCGAAGCGCTGGCCGACCGGCTGCCGGAAGGCACGCGCGCTCCCGTGACCTTGCTTTCGCGTGACGTACAGCCGCCCGATCTGACGATCATGGGCAGCCATTGTCCAGGTCTCGAGCCCATTCTCAGCACCCTTTCGGAGAAAGGCGTCCGCTCGCGCACCGTCGCAATTGGATCGCTCGGCGGATTGCATGCGGCGCGGCGCGGCGAATGTGACATCGCACCATCGCACCTGTTCGACGCGAAGAGCGGCACGTACAACACAGCCTTTCTCGACGACAGCCTCACGCTCGTCGAGGGCTGGCGGCGGATGCAAGGCATCGTCTTCCGGAAGGGCGATCCGCGCTTCAATAACCTGCCGCCGGACAAGGCGATTGCTGCCGCGCTCGCCGATGCAGATTGCCATATGGTCAATCGCAATCAAGGCTCGGGCACGCGCATGCTTGCCGACGGCCTGTTGAAGGGAGCGGAGCCTCCCGGCTATTGGAACCAGCCGCGCTCGCACAACGCCGTCGCCGCCGCGGTGGCGCAGCGGCGCGCCGATTGGGGAGTTGCGATTTCCTTTGTCGCCGACGCCTATCAGCTCGGGTTCATTCCGCTGACTGAAGAGCATTTCGATTTCATCATCCCGAAAACGCGCCGGCATCGCGTGCCGGTCGTCGCGTTTCTTGAAGCTTGCGAAAGCCCCGAGGCACGACGGGCGCTGTTGAAAATGGGATTTGCACCTGCGCCGAAGGCGGCTTGATGCGCGTCATTGGTTTCGCCGGCTGGAGCGGTTCGGGCAAGACGACCCTCATCACTAAATTGATTCCCGCGCTCATTGCGCGCGGGATTTCGGTGTCGACGCTGAAACACGCTCATCATTCCTTTGAGGTCGATAAGCCGGGCAAGGATTCCTACCTGCATCGCGAGGCCGGCGCGCGCGAGGTGCTTGTCGCCTCCGCCAATCGCTGGGCGCTGATGCGCGAATTGCGGGGAGGAGAAGAACCAAGCCTTGCGGATTTGTTGGCGAGATTGAGCGCGGTCGACCTTGTCATCGTCGAAGGATTCAAGCGCGGGGCGCACGCCAAGATCGAGGTCAATCGGGCGGAAACGAAGAAACCGTTCCTGTTTCCCGAGGATCGCAACATCGTCGCTGTCGTGGGTGACGTGCCTCCCGCTCTTCCGGATGCGCAGATCAGGCAGGTGTTCGCGGCCTGCGCAGACCTTTTCGCAAGCGCGACCCGCGATGCGGAGCGATCGTCCTTGGCCCTAAATTTCGAATCGCAGCCGACCTCGCTTCAAGCCGATGGCAGCGTGGCCGAAATGCTGCCGTTTGCATTTATCGACGATGTCGAGGCCGTCGCGGAGCTTGTGATGCAAAGCGCAGTTTCTCTCGATGAGACGCTGCGCCGCTTGCAAAGCGCAAACGGCTGAGAAAGCGCCGATGGCCCAACTCAGCGACGACGCATTCGCCTTCGGCTCAGAGCTCATGCCGGTCGAAGAGGCGCGTCGTGCGATGGCGGAGCGCGTTGCCGCTGTTGCCGGAACGGAAATGGTGCCGTTGATCGAGGCGGACGGCCGCGTGCTTGCCGAACCGCTCATCGCCCCGATCGATCTGCCGAATTTCGACAATTCCGCCGTCGATGGCTACGCCGTGCGTTTTGCATCGCTCGCCGCGTCAGGTGAAACGATCCTGCCGGTCAGCGGGCGTGTCGCTGCGGGACATGCCGGCGCTGGTTCTCCTCCCGATAGTGCGGTTCGCATCTTCACCGGCGCGCCGATGCCGGAGAATTTCGACACGGTGTTCATGCAGGAGGATTGCCGCGAACTGGACGGCGGTCGCGTCGTCCTCCCGCCGGGACTTGAGCAAGGCGCCAATCGCCGCCCGCGCGGCGAGGATATTGTGCGCGGCAAAACTGCACTCGCCGCCGGCCGCCGCCTCGGCCCGCGCGAAATTGCGCTCGCTGCGGCTCTCGGCGTCGATCGCGTTTGCGTTCGGCGCCGGCTCAAAATCGCGGTCTTCTCGACTGGGGACGAGATCGTTTCTCCCGGTGAGAAACTTCCGCCCGCGGGCCTCTATGATTCAAATCGCTTCGCTTTGCAGGTGCTTCTGCGGCGGCTTTGTTGCGATCTCACCGATCTCGGCATCCTGCGCGACAAACGTGGCGACGTGAGCAAAGCGATTTCATCCGCCGCGCGCGATCACGATGCGATCATCACGTCAGGCGGCGTGTCGACCGGCGAGGAAGATCATGTGCGCGCCGCCATGTTGGATGCAGGCTCGCTCGCCTTCTGGCGGCTGGCGATCAAGCCGGGCCGGCCCGTCGCGATGGGAGTCGTCGAGGGTGCTCCGCTCATCGGGCTGCCCGGCAATCCTGTCGCGGTGTTCGTGACGTTTGTTTATGTCGTGCGGCCGCTTCTAGCCGCGCTCTCGGGTGAAACTCTCGAGCCGCCGCATGCGCTCGCCGTCACCGCCGATTTCGATTACCGCAAGAAGAAGGGCCGGCGCGAATATGTGCGCGTCTCGTTGACGCAAGATGCATCAGCGGGGACGCTTGCGCACAAATATCCTGTCGACGGTGCGGGTGTGCTCACCTCGCTGACTTCAACGGACGGACTCGTCGAGCTTCCCGAAGATATAACGCAGGTGCGGCGGGGCGATCGCGTCAATTTCATCGATTACCGCCTGCTGCAGTAAATTGCATCAGAACGCGACGTCAGCGCCGCTGCCAAAAGACCAGACGCGCGCCACGTCGCGTGCGCGGCGCATGTTGCCGAGCGTCAGCTTTTTGCCTTCTGCCTGCTCCGCCGCGGAAAGTCCGGCGGCGAGCCGGCTGCCGGCGCTTTGCTGCAAAATAAATGGCGCGCGCTCATCCGTTCCGGTGAGTGATGCATCGACCGCCGCGATCTCGTCCGCGCTGCCGCCGGCATCGAGCGCCAGCATGAAAGCAAGCGGCGCGAGTTCGTCGGGCGCATCGAGCCGCGCCAGCCGATAAAGATTGACGAAGCGTTTGACGCCACGCGGCGACGGCCCGGCAAGCGGCGAAAGTGCCGCCAGCAGTTCGGCTTCGCCGTCGGAGACGGGCGTGTCGAGCGAGGAGTGACGCGCCTCGACCGGTTCAGCCGCCGCAGATGTAGGCGCAGCGGCGCGCCCGAGCAGCCTGTCGACAAGCGCCGCATGATCCGTCGGCGCGACGGTGAACGGCACCTGGACGATCCGCGAGAGACGATCGGCTCCAACGCGCGCGGGATCCGCGGTCATCACGGCGACAAATCCCGGGCGGGCGAGCAACGCTGCGATCGATTCGGCGGCGCTACTCGCGGCTGCATCGAGACCATCGATGGCGATGACGACGCGCTGCGGTGCACTGCCGCCGCCGGACGCGAGCCGGTTCGACACCGACGCGAAGAATGCCCGCGCCGATTCGGTGCCCATGCGATCGGACGCGCTCGCATGGAAAGGCGGCAGCTCGATCGCACCCTGCCCCGCCCCGTCGCCGGCGCGCTTTTCCGCTTCCGCCGCGCGTGCGGTAAGCGCGTCGACGTCGCGTGTCAAATTGTCGACGCGGCGAGTTTGATGCGATAGCCGCTGATCCAGGTCCTGCCCGCGTTGCGCGACATCACGCTGCAACAAGGTTGCCCCGCGCGACACCGGCTGCACGAAACGGAACGCCCGCCATAGATTTGCGAGAATGCATAAGATCGCGATGATGATCGCCGCGGAGCGCAGCGTTGCGAGCCAACTCAGATGCGCCTGCAGCCAATCGGCAAGCGGGCGCGCCGTCTCGCCGTTGCCGCGGATCGAATCGATCCAAGCGTGATCGCGTTCGAGGTAGCCGAAGGCCCAGGCGAGCGCCAAAAAGATGACCGCAAGCACGAGCCAGCGCGTCTGGCCGCGATAGGCCCACAACGAGCGCATGGCGAGACCGGCCCGCGAGGAGCCGCCGCGACCTCGCGCGAGGCCATTCACCTCATCCTTGTAGGCGCGGATCGGATCGGGCCCGGCGATGCCGAACGAGCGCAGCGCCGATTCAATGCCGCTGCGGCGCGAGCGTGCATACGCGTCAACTTCCGAGCCTGCGGTCTCATAGAGCACGGTGTCGACGAGCCGCGCGCGGCGGGCGGAGACATCTTCCAGCGCCTGGCGCTCGGTATCGAGCCGGCTGCGGGCCTGGTCCAAGCGCTCGTTCGTCGCGCGCGCCAGCGCACGCGGATCGCTGGTCGAATGGACGGCATCGGCGGCGCATTCCTGGGCGAAAGCCGGCTCGCGCCGCTCGAGCGCCTGGTGCAGGCGCGCGGCAAGCACGGCCTCGGCCTCATCGGCAAGCTCGTGGCCGCCGACCTGCAGCACCAGAGCCTGCGAGACGTAAGGCCCGCCCGCCGCAGCGGCCTTGGCCAGGGCCTCGATGCGGCGGATGAGGGCGGTAAGAGCGGAGCTTTTGCCGCTGCCCGCACCGCCAAGCAGGCCGATCGAGACCGGCGTCTCGGCGCCGCGATGCAACGCGAGTTCGGCAAGCCGGGCCAGCTCCGGGGAGAGCGAGTCGGGAGCGCCGACCGCGTCGGCAGCGAACACGGTTCGGCGCGGCGAGGCCGCGGATGCGGGCGCCTGCGGCTCGCGGCCGACCGGCGGTGCCGCGGCCGCTGGGGCCGGCGCCGGAAATTCGGCAAAGGATGGCGGAATGCGCCGGTCTGTCGTTTCGGTCTCGCTCACGCTCTCGCTCCTTGGCCCCCGCGCCCGCCTTAAAGCTCGCTCGGGATGCACGGAATTTCGCGCTCTGGCAATGTCCGGCAACGCGACCGGTTGCGGCGGCCAAAGCCCGGCAATTTGCGGCCCCGGCAAAATGCTCTACCAACCGCCGCAATGCCCGACCTTTTGCTTGAACTTTTCTCCGAGGAAATCCCCGCGCGGATGCAAGCGCGCGCCGCGACCGATCTGAAGCGCCTCGTCACCGACGCGCTGGTTGAACGCGGGCTCGCATACGAAGGCGCCGCCGCATTCGCAACGCCGCGGCGCCTCGCGCTGCATGTCGCCGGCATCCCCGTGCGCCAGGCCGACACGCGCGAGGAGAAGAAGGGACCCCGCGTCGGCGCGCCCGACGCCGCGGTGCAGGGCTTTCTGAAAAGCGTGGAATTGGCCTCGATCGATCAGGCAACGATCGTCAAAGACGCGAAGAAGGGCGAGTTCTACATGGCCGTGATCGAGCGTCCCGGACGCGCGACATTGGATGTGCTCGCCGAGATTTTGCCGGCGACTGTCCGCGCGTTTCCGTGGCCGAAATCGATGCGATGGGGTGCAGCGTCAACGCGCGCCGAGTCGCTCAGATGGGTGCGGCCGCTGCATTCGATCGTCGCGACGTTCGGGCCGGAGACCGAGGAGCCTGACATTGTCGCATTCGACATCGACGGCGTCGCGGCGGGCAATACGACACGCGGCCACCGCTTTCTCGCGCCGGGCGCGTTCAAGGTCAGGCGCTTCGACGACTACGTGCCGGCGCTCGAGAAAGCCAAGGTCGTGCTCGATGCCGAGCGGCGCAAGAACATCATCCTGCATGACGCGCGCGATCTCGCCTTCGCGCAGGGGATGGAACTTGTCGAGGACGAGGCGCTGCTCGCGGAGGTCGCGGGCCTTGTCGAGTGGCCGGTCGTGCTGATGGGCGCGTTCGACGCGGCGTTCTTGGAAATACCGCCGGAAGTGATCCGCGCGACGATCCGCGCCAACCAGAAATGCTTTGTGCTGCGTAAGGCGGGCGCACTCGCCAACAAGTTCATTCTCGTCTCCAACATCGCGGCGAGCGACGGCGGTGCGGAAATCGTTGCCGGCAATGCGCGCGTCGTGCGCGCACGTTTGTCGGACGCGAAATTCTTTTGGGAAAGCGATCTCAAGATCAAGATCGAGGATCGGCTGCCGAAACTCGACAAAATCATCTTTCACGAGAAGCTCGGCACGCAGGGCGAACGCGTGAAGCGCATCGAGGCCTTGGCGCGCGAGCTCGCGCCGATCGTCGGCGCCGATCCGGAGAAAGCGGCGCGCGCCGCACATTTGGCGAAGGCCGATCTCGTCTCCGAGATGGTCGGCGAGTTCCCGGAGCTTCAGGGATTGATGGGCCGCTACTACGCGGCGCATCAGGGCGAGGATGCTTCGGTCGCGGCGGCGGTCGAGGAGCATTACAAGCCGCAGGGGCCGAGCGACCGCGTGCCGAGCGACCCGGTTAGCATCGCGGTGGCGCTCGCCGACAAGATCGACACGCTGGTCGGCTTCTGGGCGATCGACGAGAAGCCGACGGGATCGAAAGACCCTTACGCGCTGCGCCGCGCGGCACTGGGTGTGATCAGGATTGTGCTGGAGAATGGGCTGCGATTGCGATTGCTCGATGTCATGGCCGAGCGAAACGGTGTTGCGTCGGACCTCCTCACCTTCTTCGCCGATCGTCTGAAAGTATACCTGCGCGATCAGGGCGCACGCCACGATCTTATCGATGCCTTGTTTGCACTTCCCGGCCAGGACGATCTCCTCATGATCGTGCGCCGCGTTGAGGCGCTGGGAAAATTCCTTGATACTGACGACGGCAAGAACCTACTCGCCGGCTATCGACGCGCCGCCAACATCCTGCGCATCGAGGAAAAGAAGGATGGTGCCGGCGCGTTCGACGCCGCACACGATCCGGCGCTTATCAAGCAGAATGAAGAACGCGCGCTCGCCCATGCGCTACAGCGCGCGACAAAAGAGGCAGCCGCTGCAATCGCCCGCGAGGATTTCGCGGCCGCGATGCGTGCGCTCTCGCTCCTACGCGCGCCGGTCGACGCTTTTTTCGACAAGGTGACCGTCAATGCCGACGATGCGCAGCTACGTGCGAATCGCCTGCGGCTATTGAACGAGTTGCGCCGCGCGGTGCACGAGGTCGCAGATTTTTCGAAGATCGTGGGGTAGTGCACGCATCCACCTCCCCGGGCGCCAAAGGCGACCCGGGGTCCAGGGGCAGAAGCGCATTGCTCTGGACGCCGGATCGCATTCCGCTTCGCTTCATGCGTCCGGGGATGTGGATCTTCTGCTTCGGCGTCGCGACTACCCCGCGACCTGATAATCCTTGATCTCGTTGAACGTGACCGCCGGCCAGCGCTCCTGCTCGTAACGCAAATTGAACGCCGATTGCGCCATGAAGACCGGCGCGCCGTCGAGATCGGTTGCGATGGAGGACGGATACGCACGCTGGAATTTATCGAGCTCGCCCGCCTCGGCTTCGATCCAGCGGCAGACTTCAAAGCGGCTCGGCTCGAACGATACCGGCAGGCCATATTCGACCTTGAGCCGCTCGGCGAGCACGTCTAACTGCAGCGCGCCGACGACGCCGACAATCGCGCCCGATCCGTCGCTCGGCAGGAAGAGCTGCACGACGCCCTCTTCCGCCATCTGCTGCAGGGCTTCGCGCAGCTTCTTCGCCTTCATCGCGTCGCCGAGCTTGACGCGGCGCAGGATTTCCGGCGCGAAGCTCGGCACGCCGCGAAAGACGATGTTCTCGCCTTCCGTCAGCGTATCGCCGATGCGCAACGTGCCGTGATTGGGAATGCCGACGACGTCGCCGGCGTACGCCTCGTCGGCGACGCTGCGTTCCTGAGCGAAAAAGAATTGCGGTGCGTTGAGCGCGATCGGCTTGCCGGTGCGCACGAGCTTCGCCTTCATGCCTCGCTGCAATTTGCCCGACGACACGCGCAGGAAAGCGATGCGGTCGCGATGGTTCGGATCCATGTTCGCTTGGATCTTGAAGACAAAGCCGGTCATTTGCGGCTCGTGCGGGTCGACGTGGCGTGACGCAGCCTCAAGCCCGCGTGGGCTCGGCGCGAATTCCGCGAGCGCGCCGATGAGATCGCGCACGCCGAAATTCTTCAGCGCGCTGCCGAACAGAACCGGCGTCAGATGCCCCTCGCAAAATGCGCCAAGGTCGAACGGCTTCATCGCCTCGCGCACGAGCTCGATCTCGCCGGCGGCTTCTTCCGCGACGCGTTCGCTCGAAAAGGACGCGATCTGCGGGTCGCGCGGCCCCGAGACCGCGATCTCGCTCGCATCCGCATCGAGACGGCGCAAGGTGTTGCGCCGGAGATCGTAGGTGCCGGCAAACTCGCGGCCGCGCCCGACAGGCCAGGTCAGCGCGGTCGTGTCGAGCGCCAGCGTCTTCTCGATCTCGTCGAGCAGATCGAACGGGTCGCGCGACTCGCGGTCCATCTTGTTGACGAAGGTGACGATCGGGATGTCGCGCAGCCGGCAGACTTCAAAAAGCTTGCGCGTGCGCGCCTCGATGCCGCGCGCCGCATCGATCACCATGACGGCGGAATCGACGGCGGTCAGCGTGCGGTACGTGTCCTCGGAAAAGTCCTCGTGGCCCGGCGTATCCAAGAGATTGTAGACGTGCTCGCCATATTCGAACGTCATCACCGAGGTGACGACGGAGATCCCTCGCTGGCGCTCGATATTCATCCAGTCGGAGCGCGTCTGCCGCCGGTTCGCCTTGGCACGCACCTCGCCTGCAAGCTGGATCGCGCCGCCGAACAAAAGCAGCTTTTCCGTGAGCGTCGTCTTGCCGGCGTCGGGATGCGAGATGATCGCGAACGTGCGCCGCCTGTCGATCGGATTGGCAATCATTAGGTGACGTTCTTACTCGGCGGCGTGCGCCGGGCGCGCGGGCAGCATCACCGGCTCTTCGGCTTCGTGCTCGCGGCCGGCGCGATGATCGCGCGCAATAAATGTGTAGATCGCCGGCGTCACGAACAGCGTGAATAATGTGCCGATGAACATGCCGAACGCGATCACGATGCCGATGGCGATGCGGCTCTTGGCGCCGGCGCCTTCGGCGACGATGAGCGGGATCATGCCGACGACCATTGCTGCAGTCGTCATCAGGATCGGGCGCAACCGCACCCCGGCCGCATGCTCGATCGCCTCGCGCCGCGACATGCCCTGCTCTTCCTGCATGCGGTTGGCAAATTCCGTCATCAGGATGCCGTGCTTCGAAATGAGGCCGATCAGCGTGACGAGCCCGATCTGCGTATAGATGTTGATGCTTGCCATGCCCATGACGCCGAGCATGTTGAGCGGCAGGAGCGCGCCGAACATTGCCGTCGGCAACGCGATCAGGATCACGAAGGGATCGCGGAAGCTCTCGAACTGCGCCGCCAGCACCAGGAAGATGATGATCAGCGAGAAGATGAAGGTGATCGTCAGCGTGTTGCCTTCCTGCACGAGCTGACGGCTCTCGCCCTGGAAATCATAGGTGTAGCCCGCGGGGAAGATGTCCTTCGCTTTCGTTTTCAGGAAGTCGAGCGCCTCACCGAGCGTGTGGCCGGGGAACGGCACGCCCTGCAGCGTCGCCGAGCTCAACTGCTGAAAGTTCGTCAACGCGTTCGGCTGCGTCGTCTTGGAGATCGTCGCGACGGTCGACAACGGCACGAGCTCGCCGCTCGATGTGCGCACGCGATATTGCGTCAGCCAGTCCGAGGTCAGGCGGAAATCGCGTGGCACCTGCGGAATGACCTCATAAGAGCGGCCATAGAGATTGAAGCGGTTGACGTAATTGCCGCCGAGCAAGGTCGCCAGCGAGCCGCCGATGTCAGACATGTTGATGCCCAGGCGATTGGCCTTCGACGCATCGATTTTGAACTCGATCTGCGGCGTATCGAACTTGAGATCGACATCGGTGAAGATGAAGAGGCCGCTTTTCTGGGCCTCCTGCTGCATCTTGGCGACAACGTCGGCGAGTGTCTGATAATCGCCCGTCGTACGAATGACGAACTGCATTGGCGGGCCGCCGGTATTGCCCGGCAACGCCGGCGGCGAAAACGCAAACACCGAGCCGCCGGTGATCTCTGCGAGTTTTGGCGACAAATCCTGCATCACTGCTTTTTGATTGCGCGAACGCTGATCCCAAGGCTTCAAGAGCACGCCGGCGAAGGCTTGGTGAATGCCAGGATAGCCGTTGATGACGAAGAGATGGCTTGTCTCGGCAAGTTTCTGAGTTTGTTGATAGAGCCTGTCCGTCGCCTGCTCGACGTAGTTCAGGTTCCCGGATTGCGGCGTCTTCACTATCGTGAAGAGCACGCCTTGGTCTTCTTCCGGCGCAAGCTCGCGTGGCGTCGTCATGTACATGAGGCCGGTGAGCGCGAGAACGCCCGCCAGCACGAGCACCGTCATGGCGCGAAAATTCAGCGTGCGATGCAGCCGGCGCTCGTAGCGCCGGCGCAGCCGATCGAACATGCGATCGAGGAAGCCGGTGAAACCGGCGCCCTCATGCGCCGGCGGCTTCAAGAGCTTCGAGCACATCATCGGCGACAATGTCAGCGCAATGATGCCGGAAACGATGACCGAGCCCGCGAGCGTGAAAGCGAACTCGCGGAACAACGCACCGGTGAGGCCACTGACGAAGCCGATTGGCGCGTAAACCGCGGCAAGCGTGATCGTCATGGCGACGACCGGCCCGGCGATCTCGCGCGCGCCCTGCAGCGCCGCGGAAAAGGGCGAGGCGCCGTCCTCGATGTGGCGATAAATGTTCTCGACGACGACGATTGCGTCGTCGACGACAAGGCCGATGGCAAGGACCAGCGCGAGCAGCGTGAGCAGGTTGATGGAATAACCCATCGCGAGAAGCATGATCATCACGCCGATCAGCGACAGGGGGATCGTGACCAGCGGAATCAAGGTCGAGCGGAAGCTGCCGAGGAACAGGAAGATGACGACGATGACAATGATCGCCGCTTCGCCGAGCGTCTTCGCAACTTCCGAGATCGAGGCGCGGATGAACTCGGTCGCGTCATAGGCAATCGCCGCGTCGATACCGACCGGCAGCTGCGCCTTGATGTCGGGAAAGGCCTTGCGGACATTGTCGATGACGTTCAACGGATTGGCGGTCGGCGTCGGGTAGACACCGATGAACACGGCCTTCAGTCCGTCGAAAACCGAAGACGAGTCGACGCTCTCCGGCCCGAGATCGACGGTGGCAATATCGCCGATGCGGGTCAGCGTGTCGCCGCGCGTCGAAACGACGAGCTGCGAGAACGCCTTGGCGCTCTCAAGCGACGTCTGCGCGTTGATGCTCGTCTGCACCCAATCGCCTTTGATCTGACCGGCGGCGGAGATGAAGTTGTTGGCGGCAAGCGCGGTGCGCACGTCGATGGGCGTGATGCCGCGCGCCGCCATGCGGTTCGGATCGAGCCAGATGCGCATAGCGAAGGTCTGGCCACCGAGAATCTGCGCGTTGGCGACGCCGTCAATCGTCTGCAGGCGCGGCTGGACGACGCGCGTTATGTAGTCGGTAATCTGCGACGCGGTGAGAACCTTCGAGTTGAAGGACATGTAGAGAAGCGCGTAACCCTGCCCGGTCTGCTTGACGACCATCGGGTCTTGCGCCTCGCGTGGCAGCACGCTTTTCACCTGATTGATCTTGGAGAGAACGTCGGCGATGGCGCGGTCGGGATTGGCGTTGAGCAGCAGGTTCAGCGTGATCACCGACTGATTTTGCTGCGAGGTCGAGACGAGCGTGTCGATGCCTTCCGTGCTCGCCACCGCCTGCTCGAGCGGCGTCGTGATGAAGCCTTTGATCAGGTCGGCATTGGCACCGGGATAGACGGTCGTGATTGTGATCGTCGTCGACGATAGTTCGGGAAACTGCCTTATCTGCAGCTTGTAAAATGCCTGCAGCCCGCCGAGCAGGATGAGCAGACTGACGACGCTCGCCAGCACCGGCCGGCGTACGAAAATGTCGGTAATGGAGCGCATGCGCGAGTCTATTCGCGCGGCCGCGGGTTCATCGGCTTCAATCCGGCATTGGGATCGACGCGCACCCGCGCATTCTGCTGCAGCTTGATCTGTCCTTCGCTGACGACGAGCTCGCCAGGCTTCACGCCTTCGAGGATCGCGACCTTGTCGTCGCGCGTGTCGCCCGGCCGCACGAAACGCCGCTCGATCGTGTAAAATTGATCGGAGCTGGCGGCCTGCGCTTCGCCGGGCTTTTGCGGAGCGGGGTTCAGCACGTAAACGCTGTCGCCATAAAGCGAATAACTGATGCTGGTGCGCGGCAATGTCACGACTTGCTTCGGCGCGCCGGCAAGCACGTTCACATTGGCGAACATGCCGGGCAGGAGCTTCTTCTGCGGGTTCGCTATCTCGCCGCGGACCATGACATTGCGTGTGTCGGCGTTAACGCGCGCTTCGACAAACTTGATCGTGCCCTTGAAGCCTGCGCCGGGATAAGCATCGACGGTAGTTTCGAGACTCTGGCCGGGTTTCAGCTCGGCAATAATCTGCTCCGGCAGCGAGAAGTCGACATAGATCGGGTCGAGCTGTTGCAAGGTCACAAGCATCGTGCCGGGCGACACATATTGCCCGACATCGATGCGGCGGATGCCGAGCCGACCGGTGAAGGGCGCGACGACCGCCTTCTGCGCGATGACAGCGCGCGTCCGCTCGGCGGCAGCAGCGGCCTGATCGCGGGTGGCGAGTGCGGTGTCGACATTGGCTTGCGGCGTGTTGCCGCCGGTGATCAGCTGGCGCTGCCGCAGCAAGGAAATATCCGCGTTTTTAAGTGCCGCTTCGTTTGATTTGAGATCGGCCTGCTCGGTTGAATCGTCGATCTGCACGAGCGGCATGCCCTTCGTCACGTCCTGGGACGATTCGAACCTGATCTCCCGGACGACGCCGCCGACCTGCGGCGCGACCTCGACCCCCTGCACGGCGCGGAACGTGCCGATGGCGGGGAGGAGCGGCGTCCAGTTCTCGCTTTCGGCCCGAGCGGCGGCAACCGCGTTCACCGGCTGTGGCGCCTGGGAGATGAAGCCGCGAATCATCTCCGGCTTCACGAAATATTGGAAGTAGCCGAGCCCCCCCGCCAGTCCGACGAAAAGCAGGAGGACCACAATGAAAAGGAAGGCGCGCTTCATGGGATGTGGTCAGATGGGAACGGCAAAGCCTCAACGCAAGTCCGGCTGCCTTGGAGCTGCCGCCGACTCTGGAGCGAGAGCACTGCAACAGGCAAGCGTGGCGGAGATGGGGCTGAGCAAAAAGAAAACACCCGCCGGAAGACCGGCGGGTGCCCAAAATCCTGTTTGCCTGGAAGCTTAGCGCTCCCTTGGGGAGCTCAGCGGCGATTTGCGTCCTTGGCGGCATCCTTCACGTCGCCGGCGACGTTGTGGGCGGCACCCTTGGCCTTGTCGAGCTTGCCTTCTGCTTGCAGCTTGCTGTCGCCCGTTGCGCCACCAACGGCGTCCTTCACCGCGCCTTTTACTTTATCGGCAGCACCTTTCAGATGTTCCTTGTCCACGCTCGTTCTCCCATGAATAAAGGTCGGCTGGGAAACGCAACTCTGCCCGCGAGGTTCCGTGGCTTCAGACGGCGCTCAGACCGCCATCGAGAACTAAAGCGTGGCCGGTCATGAACGAATTCTCGCGGCTGCAAATCCACAGCATCGCTTGCACGATCTCGTCCGGCCGCGCGAAGCGGCGCATCGGCATGTTCGACACAATGCGTTGTGTTGCGGCTTCAGCGCCGCCGCGCATCTGATCGAGCATGCCTGTCAACATGTGCGTCTTGGCAAAAGCCGGGCAAATTGCATTGATGCGGATACCTTTGCGCGCATATTCGCCGGCGGCGCTTTTGGACAGACCGATGACCGCATGCTTTGCCGCGGAATAGGCGGCGAGCAGCGGCGCGCCGACGATCCCGGCAACCGACGACACGTTGAGAATGGCGCCGGAATTCTGGCGCTCCATGGCGGGGAGCTGATGCTTCATCGCGAGAAACACGCCGATGACATTGACGGCCAGCATCTGCTGCATGGTTGCATTGTCGGTGTCCGTGATTTTCGTGAATGCGTGGGCAACGCCGGCATTGTTGATCGCGACGTCGAGTCGCCCGTGAGTCGCGACCGCACGGGAGACAAGCCGACGATGCGTTTCTTCTTGGCTAACGTCACCCGTTTCAACGATCGCGTTGGAGCCTTGCAGGGACGCTTTCAGCTCTTCAAGTCTGCCTGCATCGAGATCGCATAAGACGAGCTTCGCGCCGGCGCGTGCGAATTCCGCCGCCGCAAGACGGCCGAAACCGCCGGCAGCGCCGGTGATGAGCACGACCTGATCTTTGTAATCGAATTGCATCAGACCCGCTCACGCGCCTTCAACGATACACCCGCGGCGCGCGCCGCGGCCTCGACGAACTTATTGGTCTGCTGAAAGGCGCCGGTCAGTATTTTCTGCCGCGACGGATCGGAGATTTCGTCAAAGCGCGCCGCGACTTCCTCGGGCGTGCGCTGATCGCTCGGAATGTGAATGCCCTCCGTCTCGTAGATCAGGGTGCGGGCAAAGCCGCCCGCGCCTGCGCAGAGAATTGCACGCGAAGGGGCGTCCTCGCTGACGAGATATAGCAATCCGGGCGTGATCGATTCCGGCGTCATCAGCGTTAGCGCGTCCGACGGGATCAAGTCCTCTGTCATCCGCGTCGCCGCGGTCGGTGACAGCACGTTGACGCGGATATTGTTGCGCTCGCCCTCGAGATGCAGGACGTTCATAAGGCCAACCACCGCCATCTTTGCGGCGCCGTAATTCGATTGGCCGAAATTGCCGTAGATGCCGGAGGAGGAGGATGTGAAAACGACGCGCCCGTAATTCTGCGCGCGCATGATCTCCCATACGGCTTTGGTGCAAACGACGCTGCCCCAGAGATGCACGTCGAGCA
>JAFAVH010000149.1 GCA_019242655.1 Methylobacteriaceae bacterium | reverse complement strand
GATTTTCCGTTCTTCAAGACCGAGCTCGACGAGAGCTCGCCGTCAAAGATCAATCCGCTTGGCGCCAAGGGCTGCGGCGAGTCGGGCACGGTCGGTGCGACGCCGACTGTGATGAATGCCGTCATCGACGCGCTGGCGCCTTACGACATCACGCACCTCGACATGCCGCTGACGCCCGCCAAAATCTGGCAAGCGATTTCAAAAGCTGGAGGCAAGAAAGCGGCGTGACTCAGAAAGAGCGCGCGTCGACCGGGCGCGAACGCCGGCGCTGCGCCATGAACATGACCGCAAGCGCCGCGATCCCGACGACGGCCACAGGCACCGTCTCGCTCGCCTTCTCGCGCGAGAACAAATTCGGCGGCAACTCCTCGCGCAACGTCTTGGTCAGCCGGTCGCCCTCATCCGCAGCGCTGCGGATCGCGCCGGCGATGCGTTCCAGCGCATCGGCGAGGCGGTTGGCGGTCACCAGGAAGTCGGCGACGTATTCGCCGACGACGTCGCTGCCAGGCAGCGCGGAACTAACGCTTTCGTCTGCCATGATCGTCCTCCCCTGCTCAGCGAGCGATCAAGAGCCCGAACAAAAAACCGATCAGAGCCGCAACACCGAGCGCGGCGACCGGTTGCTGCTTCACGGCGTCGACCGCCACCTTCTGGCCCTGCTGGTAATATTCGCCGGCCTGGCCCGCGAGCTCGGAGGCGCGTTCGCTCGCACCTTTCAGATATTCGCTCGCCTGCGCCGCGGCATTCTCGGCGCCGCTGACGCCCGCATTCTCGGCGGCCTTGCCCACATCCTTGATGTGCTTGTTGAATTCAGAAGTTACGTTGTCGGCACTCGCCATAACCACCCTCCCAGGACCTCTCCGCGAAATCAACGGAACTCTGGAGCTTCGGTTCCCCGTTCGCGGCGAAGCTTCGCCGGATGCGTTTAACGTGCAGAGTCAGGCAAGGCCACGCTTGGTCAACAGGGGCTCGATCGTCGGCATCCGGCCGCGGAAGGCGATATACGCCTCCGTCGGGTCGTGCCGCCCGCCGGCGGAGTAGATGTTCGTGTAGAGCCGCTGCGCCAGCTCCGGATCGAAAACATTGCCGGTTTCCTCGAACGCTGCGAATGCGTCGGCGTCGAGCACCTCGGACCAGAGGTAACTGTAATAGCCGGCCGCGTATCCGTCGCCAGAAAAGATGTGGGAGAAATGCGGCGTGCGATGCCGCATGGTAATCGCGTCGGGCATGCCGATGCGCGCAAGCGTGGCGCGCTCGAAGCCGACAACATCGAGATTGCCGGGCTTCGATTGAAGATGCAGGTCGAGATCGACGATCGCCGACGCGCAATATTCGACAGTGGCAAAACCCTGATTGAAATGACGCGAGGCGAGCACGCGATCTATGAATGCCGTTGGCATCGGCGCGCCAGTCTCTTCGTGAAGCGCGAACTTGCCGAGGATTTCGGGCCGCAGCAGCCAGTGCTCGTAAAGTTGGGACGGCAGCTCGACAAAGTCGCCGGCGACGCTCGTGCCGGAAATCAGAGGATACGTGACGTCGGAGAGCATGCCGTGAAGCGCGTGGCCGAATTCGTGGAAGAGCGTGCGCGCGTCGTCAAGACTGAGCAACGCCGCCCGCCCTTCGGGCGGCTTGGCGAAGTTCATGACGTTGACGACAATCGGGCGGATATCGCCTGCAAGCTTCTCCTGGCTGCGGAAACCCGACATCCACGCACCGCCGCGTTTTGATGTGCGGGCGAAATAATCGCCGAGGAACAGCGCGAGGTGCTTGCCGTTGCGGTCGCGGACGTCGAAGGCGCGAACATCGGGATGATAGAGATTGAGGCCGTGAACTTCGTTGAACTCTAGCCCGAACAATTGCGTTGCCGTGTAGAAAGCGGCTTCGATCATTTTGTCGAGCTGCAGATAGGGTTTTAGTTCGGCTTCGTCGAAATCATGCGTCTCTTTTCGCACCTTCTCCGAATAGAAGCGCCAGTCATGCGCGGCGATGTCGAAATTGGCGCCCTCATCATTGGCTTTCGCCTGCAGAATGGCGCGCTCC
>JAFAVH010000243.1 GCA_019242655.1 Methylobacteriaceae bacterium | reverse complement strand
CGATCCCCTCGACCGCGCAGCGCGCCATCCACCAGGAAGCCCCGGCCTATGCCGACCAGGCGACCGAGGCGCAGATCCTGGTGACGGGTATCAAGGTCGTCGACCTCCTGGCGCCGTACGCGAAGGGCGGCAAGATCGGCCTCTTCGGCGGCGCCGGCGTCGGTAAGACCGTGCTGATCATGGAACTCATCAACAATGTCGCGAAGGCGCACGGCGGCTATTCCGTCTTCGCCGGCGTCGGCGAACGCACGCGTGAGGGCAACGATCTTTATCACGAGATGATCGAGTCGAAGGTCAATGTCGATCCGAAGGAGCATGGCGGCTCGGCCACCGGTTCGAAATGCGCGCTTGTCTACGGCCAGATGAACGAGCCGCCCGGCGCGCGTGCCCGCGTCGGCCTCACCGGGCTCACTGTCGCCGAGCATTTCCGCGACCAAGGCCAGGACGTGCTGTTCTTCGTCGACAACATTTTCCGCTTCACGCAGGCGGGCTCGGAAGTGTCGGCGCTCCTCGGCCGTATCCCCTCGGCGGTGGGCTATCAGCCGACGCTCGCAACCGACATGGGCACTTTGCAGGAGCGCATTACCACTACCACCAAAGGCTCGATCACGTCGGTGCAGGCGATTTACGTGCCGGCCGACGACCTTACCGACCCGGCGCCGGCGACGTCGTTCGCGCATCTCGATGCAACGACCGTGCTGTCGCGCTCGATCGCCGAGAAGGGCATCTACCCGGCCGTCGATCCGCTCGACTCGACGTCGCGCATGCTGTCGCCGGCAGTCGTCGGCGAAGAGCATTACGATGTCGCGCGCCGCGTGCAATCGACCCTGCAGCGCTATAAATCGCTGCAGGATATTATCGCCATTCTCGGCATGGACGAGCTTTCCGAAGAGGACAAGCTGACGGTGGCGCGTGCCCGCAAGATCGAGCGCTTTCTGTCGCAGCCCTTCCACGTGGCCGAAGTGTTCACCGGCTCGCCCGGCAAGCTCGTCGCCATCGCCGACACGATCAAAGGCTTCAAGGGTCTCGTCGAAGGTAAATACGATCACTTGCCAGAAGCAGCCTTCTATATGGTCGGCACGATCGAAGAGGCGGTTGAGAAGGCACAGAAGCTCGCCGCCGAGGCGGCTTGATGCCCGATCCGTTTCATTTCGAGCTGGTCTCGCCGGAACGGCTCATGTTCTCCGGTGAGGTCGAAGCGGTAATCGTGCCGGGCACGGAGGGCCAGTTCACCGTGCTGAAGGATCACGCGCCACTGATGACACGGCTGAAGCCCGGCATCGTCGAGGTTGACGAAACCGCGACGAAGAAACAGCGGCTATTCGTGCGCGGCGGCTTCGCCGATGTCGCGCCGAGCGGGCTGACGATCCTAGCCGAATTGGCTATGCCCGTCGAAGAGTTCGATGCCGCCGCAATCGCCGCGCAGATCAAGGATGCGGAAGAGGATGTCGCCGACGCAACCACTGATGAGCAAAAGCGACTCGCTAATGAGAAGCTCGATCAATTGCGCGAGCTGAAGGAAGCGCTCGGCATCTAACGTCCACTTCCCCGGACGCAGAAGGCGATCCGGGGCCCAAGGGCAACTGCATTTGCTCTGGATGCCGGATACCCGGGACTTGATCCGGGGCTTCGGGCTTGCGGCAATGTGGGCTATCTGAACCGCCGTTTCTGTCCTGCGTGATTCGCACCCCGTTCCCACCTGCGAGACTCTCATGGCCGGCGCCTGCACCAATGAATTCGACACTGGCTTCGTCGCGCTCGGCTACGCCAAGGTCGCGGTGCTCGGTGTGGTGCAAGGCATCACCGAGCTCATGCCGATCTCGTCGACCGCGCATATGCGTATCGTGCCGGCACTGCTCGGCTGGCAGGACCCGGGATCTGCCTTTTCCGCCGCGATGCAACTCGCTGCGCTCGCGGCCGTCATCAGCTATTTCTGGCAGGACGTGCGCGGGCTGATCTTCGGCTCGCTCTACGCAATACGCCGGCGGAATTTCCGCTCCTGGGATTTCCGGTTCGCCGTTTGGATCGTGCTTGCGACGATCCCGATCGTCATCGCCGGCGTGCTGCTCTCGCCGCTCCTCAACCAGTGCGGCACGCCGCTCCGCAGCCTGACCGTCATTGGACTCTCCTGCATTGTCATGGCGGCGCTGCTCGCGGTTGCTGAAGTCTATTGCAACCACTCGCGAACCTTCGAACACGTCACCTTGAAAGATGCACTGATCGTCGGCATTGCGCAGGCGGGTGC
>JAFAVH010000064.1 GCA_019242655.1 Methylobacteriaceae bacterium | reverse complement strand
TCGCGGGGTTGGCGACGCATTTCGGCGGATAAGGCGGCGCGCAGAAACCAAAGCCTAACGCGCGCTGCGCGATCGCGAGGTTCGGAGCAACCCACATTGCTGCGGCGAGGCCTGCCCGCAAGATTGCAGAAGCTGCTGTGCTCAATTCGGTGGGCCTCGGAGAGGAAGGAGCAACCGTTCCTGCTTATCTAAAGCAGAACGGTTCTGCCTACACCTCGAGCCATTCCTTGCGCACGCCGGCATTGGCGGCGAGGTCGGCCGGCGTACCGGAAAATACGATCTCGCCATGGCCCATGACATAGAGGCGATGGCTGATCTTCAGCGCGATCGTCAGCTTTTGCTCGACAAGCAGAATCGAGATGCCGCGTCCGGCGATCTCGGAGAGCAGCTTGCCGACGAGTTCGACCATCATCGGCGCCAATCCCTCAGTCGGCTCGTCGATCATGATGAGGTCGGGGTCGCCCATCAATGTGCGGCACATCGTCAGCATTTGCTGCTCGCCGCCGGAGAGAACACCGGCAGGCGTATCGCCGCGCTCTTCGAGACGGGGGAAAACTTTGAACATATCCTGCATCGACCAGCGTCCGGTCTTTTTCGCAGACTTTTGCCCGAGATAGAGGTTCTGCCGCACTGTCAGTGAGGGAAAGATGTCGCGATTCTCCGGCACGTAGCCGAGGCCGAGCCGCGCGATCTGATGCGGCTTCATCCCGGCGATCTCGCGATCGCGAAACCGGATCGAGCCGCGCGGCGGCACGTCGCCCATGATCGCCTTGATCGTCGTCGAACGGCCGACGCCGTTGCGGCCGAGCATGCTGACGATCTCCCCTGCCCCAATGTCGAACGTCACGCCGTGCAGGATGTGGCTCTTGCCGTAAAAGGCGTGCAGGTCCTGGACCTGGAGGAGGGGTGCGCTCATCAGTGCGCCTCCTCGCCGAGATAGGCTTCCTTCACCGCGGCGTTCTCGCGGATGCGCTGCGGTGTGTCGCTTGCGATGATCTTGCCGTAGACAAGCACGGAGATGCGGTCGGCAAGGCCGAAGACGACGCCCATGTCATGCTCGACCATGAGCAACGTCTTGCCCTCGGTGACTTTGCGCACGAGCGCAACCGCGTGCTCCGTCTCGGAGCGGCTCATTCCCGCCATCGGTTCATCGAGAAGGATGACGCGGGCACCGCCCGCGATCGTGATGCCGATCTCGAGCGCTCGCTGTTCGGCATAAGTGAGAACGCCGGCCTGATCGCGCCTGCGCGCCGCAAGACCGATGCGTTCCATTATGTCTTCGCTGCGCTCGCGTGCATCGGCGAGCCCGTTCACGCCGCGCCAGAACGAATATTTGTAGCCGAGCGACCACAGGACCGCGCAGCGGATGTTCTCGTAGACCGAGAGGCGTGGAAAGATGTTGGTGACCTGGAAACTGCGCGACAGGCCGCGGCGGTTAATCTCATACGGTCTCAGCCCACTGATCTCCTGGTCTTCGAGCCGGATCGAGCCTGCGCTTATCGGGAAGCGGCCGCTGATCAGGTTGAAGAGAGTGGATTTCCCCGCGCCGTTTGGGCCGATGACGGCGTGGCGCTCGCCTTGCGGCACGTCGAGCGTCACCCCGCGAATGATCTCCATCTGGCCGAAGCTCTTCGTGACATTTTGCAGCGACAGAGCGGTCATGCCGGCTGCTCCCGAATTCGTGCGAGAGCCGCGCCCCAAGCATCCTGCACGAGCGGCCACGTGCGCTTCAGCGCGAGCGCACCGCCGACGAAGAGCACGATTGCGACGATCCAGGGCACGAAAGAATTGCTGTTCATCGGGATGTGAAAGACGCTCGTCTCCGGCCCCTCGGTCTCGGCTTTCACGAGCGCCCAGTCGGCGAGCTCGATGAGCAGGATGCCGCCGGCAATCATGACGATGAGCGGGATCGCATTGATCGCGTAGGCTGGCATGAGGCGTCCAAGCTGGCCGCCACGATAGATCGGCTCGTGCAATGCCAGCCAGACGGCAATGCCGCCCGGCGAATACATGACCATGACGATGAACAGGAGGCCGAAATAAAGCTGCCACGCGCCTGTGACATCGGACAGCGTGACCTGCAGATAGGTGATGAGCACGGCGCCGATGATCGGTCCAATGAAACTCGCCGCTCCGCCGACGAACGTCATGAGCAGAACGAGGCCGGATTGCACCGCGCCGATCGACTGCGTGTTCATGATCTCGAAGTTGAGCGCGGCAAGACTGCCGGCAATACCGGCGAAAAGCCCGGACAGCGAGAAGGCGATGAACCGCACCATACGCGCCGAATAGCCGACGAACTCAGCGCGCTCCGGGTTCTCGCGCACCGCGTTGCACATGCGCCCGAACGGCGTGCGGGTGATCGCGTACATGAGCAGAATGCAGACAAAGCACCAGCAGGCGATAAGGTAATACACCTCGATCTGCGGCCCAAACTTGTAGCCGAAGAACGGCGCCAGCCGCGAACGGTTGGTAGTGATCCCCTCCTCGCCGCCGAAAAACGTGCGCAAGATGAGCGCGCTCGAGGCGACGAGTTCGCCGAGGCCGAGCGAGATCATCGAGAAGACGGTGCCGGCACGGCGCGTCGAGACAGAGCCGAAGACTATTCCAAAAAACAATCCCGCCGCGCCGCCGACAAGCGGGATGACCGGCAGGGGAATCGCGTATTTGTTGCGAATGACCGCGTTCATCGCATGGATGGCGACGAACCCGCCGAGCCCGTAATAGACGGCGTGGCCGAAGGAGAGGAGGCCGGTCTGGCCGAGCAGCATGTTGTAGGAGAGCGCAAAGATGATGCTGAGCGCCATGATGCTCAGCATCGTGCGCGACGTACCGGAGGTGAAGATAAACGGAGCGACGGCAAGAAGAATCGCGAATAATATCCAGGGCGCGAGCTTGCCCAGCACATTCATGATTCGCGTGTCCCGAAGAGGCCTGTCGGCTTGATGATCAACACTAGCACAAGCAGAAAATAGGGAAT